>JAGQMJ010000041.1:2383-4184 GCA_020428685.1 Candidatus Kaiserbacteria bacterium | reverse complement strand
CCGCAACTCCTCCACACTACGAACCACTACAAAATAAGCAGCAACACCACCTACTTTCAAGGTGGTGTACGCCGCCAGAGAAACGTTTTTCTCTAGTTTCAAATCCATATCTAGCAGCCTTCTTGTGGCTCCTTATTATTCTCAATATTGCCCACAAAACAACTTGCTGTCGGAGCAAACGTAGGAATAACTTCCTTAGCTTGATTCAAGATTTCAATCGCCTTTTCTTTCATGCCCTGCTGATAGTAAAGGAAAGCAAGTGTTGCCCAATTTTGAGGATCATTGACCCAATTTTGCTCTTCACTTGGCTGACTATTTACTCGGTACTCAAATAATTCTGTCACCAAATCCCTCTGCCCAGTTTGGTTGGCTGAACTAATCAAGAAATCACTTTTAGCGAACCTTGCCTTTGCCTCCTCACTATCCATGAGAGCAACCGCCTCATCTGCCTTATCTACATAAAACAATGACGCGGCGTAATACTCTCTAGCCTCAAGATTATTCTTATCCAACTCAAAAGCGGTTTTGAAGTAATCATTGGCAACTTGATTTTGTCCACGAGACAATTCAATAAAGCCTTGCTGAATAATAATTGATTGCTTTCCTGGTGATAATTCATGAGCTATCTGCATTTGTTCAGCTGCCTTTTCTAGCTGACCACTAGCTCGATAATAACTACCTACAAACACATGAATACGAGCGTCTCCAGGCTTATCTTCAATCAGCTTCATCAGCTGTGATTCAGCTGATGCGTTGAATCTATCCCGAACCTCAGCTGGCAACTGCGTATTTCGTGCTGCACTCATAGCTTGCTGAGATATTTGTTCTGCAATTTCCTGCTGAGCAAAAGAATTACGAGAAGCTGCCAGCTCTAATATTTCCAATCTCTTTTCTGGATTCTGTTCACGGAAACCATCGATGATGTCACCTGCCGCAGCCATACCAGGCAAATGGAAGAAATAAACTCCACTCACCAGAGCTACCGCCACAACCGGCGCGGCAAACTGCGTGATAATCATATTATCAACCTTAAACTTCTCTAGAGATGTTGGAATGAATCCAACCCTTGAATTGATAAGGCCGAGAATAATCGCAAAGAAGATGTAACTAACGATGTTGTCGAATACTACGAGATTGTGAGTAAAGTAACCAGCTAAAAGACCGAGCAGAATTCCTCTTTCCAGAACTGTAAAAGATTCATCGGTCTTATCTCTGAGCGGTCGCACAATCAAGTAGTACAAGCACCAACCAAAGATACTGAGGTATGCAATCAAGCCTAAGAATCCTCCTGTCACCAACCAATCAAAGAAGATATTGTGAGAGCGATCAAACCACTGCTCTTGTGCGTACAAGGCCGGGTCGTAATACTTATTGAATACGTAATTAAAATTACTTTGCCCGTATCCCAATAACGGACGCTCTTGCACGCCTTCCCAAGCCATTCCCCAGATGATAGAACGAATCTTCAGGTCATCAATAGAAATATTGGCAATACGCGCTAGGTTTGGACTATTCTGCACCAAAGCAGAATCACGACCAGCAATGAATCCTGTCGCGGCAAGCAGGAGTAGGAAAAATCCACCAATGGCGTATTTTCTGAACTCCTTAAACTTTGCACCAAACAATCCAACATACGCAGACATCACCATCACCCCAACAGCTAGGCCGACCGCAGTACCTCTGGTACCTGTTTCTATCAAAACAAAAATAAACATTGTTGCCATCGCACCATAGACAACTCGATGCAAATTTCCTTTAGTCTGAACAAACAGCCAAAAAGCAATGAACGTATGGAAGAGCA
>JAGQMJ010000041.1:0-2373 GCA_020428685.1 Candidatus Kaiserbacteria bacterium | reverse complement strand
TATAAATAGCCATATACGCAGCATTACCAAGCCTACTGTCGATACGACTACTTCCTTCGATCATTCCGCCATACTGAGCCAAACCATAGAAAGCGACCATAAATGCGACCACAAGCGAGGTATTAAGGAGGTATTTCCAATGGTCTTTGGTGGTGAGAACACTACCGAGCACAAGCATGTACATGAATGTGTGAAGCAAAGAAACATAACCGTCCATTCTTTCGAAATTACTCCAGAAGCTTGAATTCGGGTGTACACCAAAAAGATTAGCAAAGAACATTACCACCAACAAAATTCCAAAGCTCCAAACTATACCCGATATTCTTGGGCGATATTTTACTTCATACAGCGCCAGTATTATCCATGCCGCAAATACAACATCGACAATAATTCTAAATCCAAAGTTTTTACCGGTAATATAAGGGAAGAAATAATCATTCTCCACGTAGAGGGTGAGAAACGGTACCGCAAAAAGTCCCGCAAACACCACTGCTTTTAAAACATCTTTCATATGGGGGAAACTATACCATGCTGACCAAACCAATAATCCCTAGACGAGGCGGGAAAGTATCAGTATAAGAGAGAGCGGTAAAAAGAAAAAATGTCACCAAGGTGACATACCGAAGACCTGATGACTATTTTTCTTACTTACCTTTATTTAAACCAGTGTAGTGTTCAGCTGAAAAATTGTATTGAGAAATAAGTAATTCTTTCATAGAGACTAGCGATAACTGCTCATAAAAGACCAACAGCTTTGCTCGGTAAGCTCGCTCATCCACATCTCGATAAGACAGAGGCGCCAGCCCAGAGGCTAGCAAAATTCCATTTGCCATTAGTCTAGCTGTTCTTTTGTTGCCGTCAACGAAAGGTTGGATGTAGCTGATTCCGACTAAACACGTGAGAGCTTGAGAAAAAACATCATCAATCCCACCAACGGCTGAAACGAAGTTGTCTAGAGCTTCTTTTAATTGATGCTGATTATCCAAAGGCTGATATCGAGAGCCGGTAATACCCACCAAACTTTTTCTTATGCCAAAATCATCCAAAAGGTCTTTCATCAATAATTTGTGAACCTCATCTATCAAGGCTACGGTAATGCCGCTTTTAAAAACAGCTTGATTGGCTAGCACAAAATCAAAGGCTGCTTTGTGATTCAAAATCATCTGTGTTTCGTCTTCAGTATTACTCGGGGAGACAATCCCTTCTTTTAACAATAATTCTGTATCCAGCAAAGTATAGGTGTTGCCTTCAATCTGCGAAGACTTCCACGACATCTCAATTACGAAACGTTCTAATTCACGCTTGTATGTGTCTGCAGACTGACCCTCAGAACGCTCTTTGTATCTGGCTGTTGCCTTTGCAAACAAATCTAGTTCTTTTGCGGAGAAAAGATTTTGGGGCCAGTCCTCCCAAATCATCAGTTCGTATTTTTCACAAACACCCACTCGGGAGTCTAAATCTGTTCTACTATATAAATCAACATCAACTGGCAAAAATAATCTTCCCGAGAAAGTTATTTCGTATTCTAGGGAACGCCCACCACCCGCAGTGGACAAATAACCTTCTTTAGCTAATTCGGTTAGATCACGCTTAATGGTTCTTTCAGAATAATCATTTTCAAGCTCACCAAAAATAAATCCGAACGAGGTCTGCTTTTGGGCTTTTATTATTTCTAAAATCTTAATTTGTCTAGAATTGATTTCGTGCATATTCGTGCCAAATTATAGCACTATTCGTGCCATTTTGGCACGAATAAGCACCATGTTTGGCACGAATAATATTTACTTCTCTCCCCACACTGACACCGCAGGAAACAACAATTCTCTATCTGGTAGCGGTATTTTCTTGAATTCTGCCTGGTGAGCAATTTCCCAAGCAAACAGTTCTTCCATCGCGGTTGAATCTGAATCTAACTTCTTTTCAAGATGCTTATGATTAGGCATTTGGTGATAAGTAGCGTGAGTAGGCTGTATTCCGAGACTCACATAAATCGCGCGCACTTCTTCTTCTGGTACATAGCGCACAAACTGTCGTTCAGGCAAAATGCTTGGACAAGTATTACCAACAAAAGCATGTACACGTTCTTTCAAAGAATGTGGATACAAAGCATGACCAAGATCGTACCGATGCACCATCATCCCTCCTTTCTTCACATACTTTGCACCCAAAGCAATGAATTTCTCCAGCTGCTTCACGTGTTCAAGAACGCTAAGTGAAAAAACTAAATCAAAAGTTTCTTCAGATTCATTTGGCACTGAATCATAGCCCAACTGGAAGTGAATCTTCACATTCTTAATTCCGGTCAGATTATTCTCAGCTGCCGCAAATGAAGCTGGAATAGGCTCCACTCCAACGTACTCAAGATTAGGAAAT
>JAGQMJ010000040.1 GCA_020428685.1 Candidatus Kaiserbacteria bacterium | reverse complement strand
CAGAAGGAGACTGCACGCAAGATCGTATACGGAGCGTTTGAAATCATCAAGAATGATAAAGAAGGTGGTGAACCCCTAGAGGTTTTCAACACAGCGATTCGAAACGCTGGTCCACTAATGGAAGTTCGTTCACGTCGAGTTGGTGGTGCAAATTACCAGGTTCCACGAGAAGTTCGACCAGAACGACGAATGGCGCTTGCTCTACGATGGATTATCGCTGGAGTAAGAAAGCAAAAAGGAACACCAGCTTTCAAGGCGCTAGCAAAAGAACTAATGCTGGCTGCAAAGGAAGAAGGAGAAGCAGTAAAGAAGAAGGAGGATACGCACAAGATGGCAGAAGCCAACCGAGCGTTTGCTCACTTTGCTTGGTAGCGACCATTTTTGGTGCACTACTTTGAAAAAAAGCCCCGAAAATTCTGGAGCTGTACTGATTGTACAGTGACAAAATTTTCGGGGCTTTTTTAGTGCCCTGCTCTCAGCAATGAGATCAACTAAATTTTAGATGTATTTGTTAACTACGGATTTGTCTTGAAATTAATTATTGTTTATATGGTGCTTCCAGACTTAAATAAGTGAGGTGGTTCATTTCGTCTGTTACGGTAGAGGTAAAACTTTTCTGCGATCGTTATAACGGTACTTTGTTCTAGATAAAGAGAAGCACTTTAGACCCAGCTAGTTTAGATTTTTCTTTAATGTAGGTAAGGTATTGTTGTAAGTTTCTCAGTAATGGTGTGAGTCTGGGTGATATAATTAAAAGCATGACAGGTAAAATCATTCGCTCTTCCTTAGTAACGCTTATATTTATTGGCTTCGGGAGCCTTTCTTATGCCTTCTCTATTTGGTTAGAAAACTGGTCGAGTAAAGAGCTGACTGCCACTTTTTTTATTCTAGCCGCCACCCATTTTATTTTTAGGGTGTTCATCTACTACACTCTAGTGGCAAATCTTGGTTCAGGTAGGGTGAGATACACTTTGAGCAAAGTCCTCACTCTCACTCATCTTTTCATTGCCTCGCTATTTATTCTGCGTGTTTGGCTACCAGACTCGGCAGCCTTGCTAGCAGCTTATGGATTCATTGCGGCAGCAATTGCTTTCTCGATTCAGGATGTGTTCAAAAACGCCATCGGAGGAGTTCTTATTTTGATTAGAAATTTATACCGTGTAGGTGACCGCGTGCAGCTAGGGAAAGATTACGGGGATGTGCTTGATGTTGGTATTTTGTATACAAGAGTTTTAGAAATACAAAATTGGGTTACAGGAGATCAGCCGACCGGTCGGATTATTTCTGTTCCAAATGGCATAGTGATAAGTGCTTCTACTCACAACTACACAGCTGACCATACATTTATTTGGGATGAAATCCACGTTCCGATTACGTACCAAAGCAACTGGCAAAAGGCTGAAGCTATCATGAAGGAAGTGGTTGCAGAGCACACAGAGCAAGTGAGCGTAATGGCAAAGAAGGAGATTGAGCTACTGAGAGATAAATATTACCTGACAAATAATTCTGTAGAGCCAAATGTTTACATTCAAACAACCGATAATTGGATCAGTATGTATTTGCGATACATCGTTAATTCTCGTGAGCGAAGAGATGTGAATAGTCGCATTCATCGTGATATTCTCGCTCGAATTCAGAAGGAGAAGAAGATTAACATTGCTTCAGCCACAATGTCGATTTCAACAAAGATAGAAAAGTAGTTTCTAATCCAAAACCACCCGTGAATTTATTCACGGGTGGTTTTTCGTTTGGTGGAGTGTCTAAGCGGGCGGAGCCGTAGGCTCCGCCCGCTTAGACACTTGGTCTCTTTTGTTTTGTAGTGTATGGTATGCGCTATGTCACGTAATGATGGATTAATTGTATTTAAGGATGTATCGTATGAGTACGATGCTACCAAGCCAATTTTAAAAGAAGCTAGTTTTGTAGTGCGCCGCGGAGCCAAGTTGACACTGATGGGTCAAAATGGAGCTGGTAAGTCGACACTGTTTTCATTAATTACCGGAAAAATAAGGCCGGATGATGGAGATATCAATCTTCAACCTCGCACCTCAATTGCTATTTCTAGGCAGATTATTCCGCGCGAAGAATTGACTCTCACGGTCAAGGAATTTTTTGAGAAATGCTTCGCAGAAAAGGTTTATGATATAGACCCAAAGATTGATGGCGTTTTGGAAATTGTAAATCTCACTCCTAGTGAAAAGCAGAAGGATACTTTTAAAGATAGAATCATTGGCAGCTTTTCTGGTGGCCAACAAGCTAGACTACTTCTAGCTTCAGCTTTGATTCAAAATCCAGACGTTCTCCTTCTCGATGAGCCAACCAACAATCTAGATGTGGCTGGGATTGAACACCTGACTGATTTCATTAAGCAATACAATAAAACAGTCTTGGTTATTTCTCACGATGCAGATTTTTTGAACGCATTTACGGAAGGAGTTTTATATCTCAATACTCAGAATCGTCAGGTTGAGCAGTACAACGGGAACTATCATGCGGTGGTAAAAGAAATTGCAGCTCAAGTAGAAAAGGAAAAGCGGCAAAACGCGCAGATGGCAAAGCAGATTCAAGCCGATAAAGATAAAGTAAACTACTTTGCCGCAAAGGGAGGAAAGATGCGACTGGTTGCCAAGCGTATGCGAGAAGATATCGCTGAAGCTGAAGATAACAAAGTTGATGTGCGAAAAGAAGACAAGGCAATTCGTCCATTTACTATTGAACCTCATGGAGATATTCCGTTAGAAGTATTGAAGCTTTCCGAAGTGACCGTAATCAAGAATCACGAACCAAAGCAGGCTGAGTGCGACATTGTACTGAAACGCGGTGAACATCTACAAATTGTTGGACCAAACGGTATTGGAAAAACAACCCTGCTCGAAAGTTTGGCTGGTGGTCATGCAACAGGGGAAGAAATCGCTCCTGGAGTAAAGATTGGATATTATCGTCAGGATTTTTCAAACCTAGATTTTGACAAAACAGTTTTTGAAACCTTGATGGATAGCATGAAGCGTAAGCTGGAGGAGGAAATGCGCTCTATTGCTGCCGGATTCTTACTCTTTGGAGATGTGATGCGAAGTAAGGTGGGGGATTTGTCTGAAGGACAGAAAGGTTTGGTAGCTTTTGCAAAATTGAAGATGGAAGAACCTGGTCTACTCATTCTCGACGAGCCAACCAACCACATTAATTTCCGTCACATCCCTATCATTGCTGAAGCACTACATGATTTTAAAGGGGGTATGATTCTGGTTTCTCACGTACCAGACTTTGTTGAAAAAATTCATATCGATCACGTGCTTGATTTGAGTAAGTTGAAGACGAAGAAGTAGAGAAAGGCCGCTTTCCTTCGGAAAGCGGCCTTTTTTACTTCGCCACCAAAAGGTGCATTAACAATCTTTACAGCAGCAAGTTTCAGGTTCATACTTAAATTATATGAATTTATTGGAGGAGTATATTGCTTATCTGAAAGATAATCCGCGGGGTTATTGGTTTAAGCAAAAGCTATATGGGATTGGATGGATGCCAGCCAAAATCCAAGGCTGGATTACCCTACTGATTTATCTTGCTTTTGTTCTGACGATCATAGTTAGCGTTGAAGCAGAATCTGAGTATCAGATAATCGCTCCAGTGGTAGGGGCGACAGTGGTTCTCTTGATCATTGCTTGGCGAACCGGTGAGCCGCTGCGATGGCGTTGGGGTAGAAAAAATACTAATGGCAAGTAGTAAGAAGAGTGAGCATTACGTATATATACTTAAGTGTGCTGATGAAACTTTATACACTGGGTATACGACTGATTTAGAAAAGCGATTACAAGAACACAACGGCGAAGGAGAAACTATATCAGCGCGCTCAGCTGGCGCTCGTTACACAAGCGGCCGCCGTCCAGTAGTGATGGTTTATTCTGAGTCCTATAGTAGTCGGTCAGAAGCTATGTCGCGTGAATTTGCGATTAAGAAGTTAACTAAAAAAGAAAAAGAGATTCTGATTAAAGGGTAGTGGGGTAAGTCTTTTTTAAATCCTTCAATCCGGTTTTGATTAATTTTTCCAAAACCTTCAGATTGATTTCGTCTAGAGATTTTAGGTAGAGGCATGATTTGCCGAGTTTGTGTGGGCCTAAGTTTGAAAAAATGTCTGAGTAGTCTTTGTATCCAGGCAGTAGGCGACTGTTTTGTAGGCTGGGTTTTATTTTGTTTGCTACTCATGCATTCATTGTACCAATGAGACCGGACTTTGAATATTTTTGTTTGAGCTTATAATAGTAGTACAGACCAAAAATGGTGCTGGTAATTTAGAGTAATATGTCAAAAGGACAAGATAGAAGAAAGGAGGTAAAGAAGCCGAAGAAAGAAAAGCCAAAGGCGTAGTTGAATAAAGGGCGGCCCCGAAGGG
>JAGQMJ010000003.1 GCA_020428685.1 Candidatus Kaiserbacteria bacterium | reverse complement strand
TTTAAATTTTATTAGATGCATGCAGACCAGCGACCGACCCAGTACTCCAGCAAAGTTGCAGACTGTATCCTCCAGACGGGCGATTGATATTCAGTACATCCCCCACCAAAAACAAACCGTCCACTTTCTTCGATTCCATGGTTTTAAAATCTATCTCGGTCAGGTCTACTCCCCCGTTTGAAACAATTGCCTTATCGGCTCCAAGTAAACCCTTTACCTCAAGCGGTACGGCTTTCAAATAATTTAGCAAACTAATTTTATCGTGCTTCAAAACACTATGACACGGGGTTTCACCATCAATATTCAATTCAGACAAAATCACTTCAACTAAGGAAAGTGGCAGGTCATGCATCAAGACGTTTTTTAGCTTTTTGTTTGACTCTGATGAAAACAATTGATTTAGATACTTTTTTAATTCACCAGCATCTTTCTCTGGAAACAAATCTAGCCTGATAACCGTTTCACCTTCCAGCAAAAAGTCCCCCACCTGCTTACTCATATTCAAAACAGTTGGGCCAGTAATACCAAAATGAGTGAAAAGCAACTTTCCTTTTTTTACCAAAACTTTTACTCCGTCCACAAAAACTGTCAGCTTCACACTCGGCAGAGTCACACCGCTTAGTGTCTTCACCCAATGATTCTTAATCGCTAATGGAACTAGTGCACTACTGCTGGACAAGACTGTATGACCCAGGCTTTCCAGCCACAAAAAACCTTCTCCGGTCGACCCTGTTTCTGGTCGCGCCTTTCCTCCTGTGGCCACGATGCAGGCTTTAGCTACAATTTTCCGCCCTGATGCTAGCCTGATTTGAAATTGTTTTTTTGACCCATCAAACTCTATACCTTCTACAGACTGACCCGTTTCAACCGTTACTTTTGTTTTAATCAATTCACTCACCAAAGCATCGTTGATGGTCTCGGCTTTTTCCGTACCAGGAAAAAGCCTACCCTCATTCTCCTCTTTAAAATCAACTCCTCTTTCAGCAAACCAATCAATCGTTTCTTTTACCCCATGTTGCATGAAGGTAGAAAAAAGGAATTTTCCATCTTCTTTATATGAAGCAATCATGTCTCTTACAACCGGCTTGTTGTTGGTCACGTTGCAGCGGCCGCCGCCAGTGATTAGTAGCTTCTTGCCGAGGTTTAGGTTCTTCTCTAGAAGTAACACTTCGACACCTTGGCGCGCTGCTGTGGCGGCGGCCATCATACCAGCCGGACCACCACCGATTACCACTACCGACCAAACATAATCTTCATTATTAGAATCCATAATTACCTAAAGACTACTTGCTTAGATGTACCGAGTCAAACAAAAAGGCTGGGAAGCTTCGCTTCCCAGCCTTTTTGTTTTCTTTATTTACTTAACCACTTTCTTTACTGCTTTCTTTACTGCTTTCTTTGCCACCTTTTTCACTGGAGCTTTTTTAGCTACTTTTACAGGAGTCTTTTTTACGACTTTCTTAGCAACTTTTTTCGCCGCCGTCTTGACCACTGCTTTTTTCACAACCTTCTTCGCCACTGCTTTAGCCGATGCTTTCTTTGCCGCCTTCTTCGGTTTTGCTTCCACCGCCTTTTTTACCTCTTTCTTTTCAAGCTCTACCACTGCTTTTACAGCTGGCATCGGCGGATTAATCAAATCCAGAATTCTATTCAACCTTGATTCGATTACTGCTAGCTGTCGCTTCACATCTTCCAACCCAGAATCATTATGGACATGAGGACGCTCTGACTTCACTGGTCGATTGTCTGACTGATGTCGATTGAAGCTTGGTCGATCATTTTGTTCATTGCTATTCTTTTTCTTACCAAAACAATTACTACAATAAATCGGCTTATCACTACTTGGCTTAAATGGCACCTCGCAAGATTTACTACACTCTGAACAAACAGCTGGGAAGGATTCAGACGAACGCTCGTTTCTGTCTCCACCAAACTTTCCACCTGGCCTTCCTCCACCAAATTTATTACCTCCAAATTTTGGCCGGCCGCCAAAATCTCTGCCCCCTTTCTTAAATCCACCTTTCTTAAAGTTTTTCATACCGCTACTATGCTTTACTTTACAGCTATTAGCAATAGGCAATACACATCAAAAATCATACTTTCTCAACACAAAAAGGTTGATGATGTATACTGAATCCCATTAAATAAAATAAACAAGATTATGCATCAAGGAAATTGGAAATGTAGCACTTGTGGAGGAGCCATTACGGAACTTCCATTTCAACCAAGAAGTGAGTCAGGACTAACTTGCCGCACTTGCTATGCCAAGTCTAAAGGCTCAAGCAGCTCTCATTCTGGTGGAGGAGCAGTACCAGCTGAAGCATCTATGCCGGCTGAAGAACCCTACGATATCCCCGATGAAGCAGGACTAGCTAGTGAACCAATGCCAGCTGACGATGGTTTTGATGCTACACCTATCACCCCTGGTGAACGACAAAAAATTGAAGGCAACTGGAGCTGTGCCGGCTGTGGCGGAGCTATCACATCACTCCCCTTCAATCCGCGCGACACAAGTAATCTGAAGTGTCTTGATTGTTTCAAGCGAAGCAAGGAGTAATCACTTGTACAAAACTGATTAAAAAAAGTAAAACCGCCGTTACCGGCGGTTTTTTGTTTGGAAAGTAAAATAATCATTCACCAATAGACCAAAACAAATCAAGAAGGACAGAGGCGCCATCAGAAAGGACAGTGCGAACAAAATCAGAATAAACAGCCGAGGGCTATCTAGACCAGTAGCAATCCAAAGCTTTCTAAAATCAGCTCTTATTTCTCTAGGGAAAAAATTACGAAAACCTGGTAAAAAGTCAGCTAAACCCACAATGGTAAGCTGCAGAGATTTAAGAAAAGACAGACTCTTATCAAAATCCCTCAACACATAGACGACAGTACTCACCATCGTCACCCCTCCTAGCAGTAACCACCACCAAGAATTCAGCAGCTGAAGATAGTCAGAGAACAACGCAGATATGATTTCCATTTCCTTCCCCTCGTGAAACTATCACATATACCCACTCAACCTTATCACAAGCTTATGAACTGCCGCAATCCATAAGCCGTCTGGGACGATGTTGGAACTTTTACGAGAAAGAATCATACCTAAATATCTTTTCTTCAAGAATAAAGGCATCTAAGCCGAACAACACCTAACTAAGTTTCTTATATAGAGCACCAGTAAAAAGCAAGATACTAACACCTGTTACCAATATCATGTGTGGATTTTCAGTAAAGTACGGAATCTGGTCAATCACCTTTTCAAAACCATAGAATGTTGCGACCAACCCAAAAGAAGTTAGCAGAACAAACAACATCGGAAACCGAGTAAAAGCTGAGTTGCGTAAATTCTTGAATCTTCCTGAAACCGAACCTCCCATTTCTTCGAGCTTCTTCATTTCTGCTTCCACTTTCAATCCTTGTTCTTGAATGATTCCCATTGTATATATCAGAGTACAACCTAATAGCGAGTTTCGCAACTAAGTTTTGATTCTACTAAAAAATGATACGACTGGCGCACAAGACAACCGTTTATCTGTTATTGAATATAGCTAAAACTCGGTGCTGACCGACAAGAATGAAGCTGGAACTTTTTTAGTTCACACCCTTGATCTTTTAGCGTACATACGTATAATATAGATATCACGACGAAAGGGGCTCCAAACGGTTAATTACCTAAGGAGCCCCTTTCATTTGCAATTTTTCTTCTTACTCCTTCGTTAGATAAATCAGTAAAATATCTAGAATCAATAGCCTTATACAAAGAAGAGGCAAAACGCTGCTTTGGAAAAAGGATTTTCTCTAACTTTTCTTCTTCAAGAAGAAAATCAACTAACATTTTATAATCACCATCACCGGAAACTAAGACGATCTTATTAAACTCTTCTTTGTGATACATTTTCTTCATAATTGAAAATATAATGTCAGAGTCTACGTTACCTTTCTTTTGACCAATCATGGCTGAGTTATGCTGACGAAATACAAGTATGAACCCAGCAGATTGTATTGCCTCATAAAGCTCCTCACTTTTATTACCCTCTTGTACATATCCCAAAAAGTAATACGCTTTATCTACATTGTATTTATCTTGCAGATAAACTCTAAAGCGATAAAGATCCACATTCCATTCTGGATCTCGTTTAGTAGTTCCCATAAACAGATTCTGACCATCTATGTAGGCTATATTCTTCATGATATACAGTATATCAAAAAACAACTTCTTATCAGAAGCAGAAATTTTTACGCGGTTGTATTTAACCAAAATATGCTGCTACCCGACAGGGACGATATTAGAACTTTTTTGACACAAAAATAGCCAACAAGATGTACTCTGACTATTCTTGCTGGCCATGTCGCCGTTTATTTTTTTGACGGCGAGATCTTAAGGATTACTGGAGGTTGAAAATCATTGTACGGACAACTAGGTACAGAGATAGCGTCACAGTCGTTTGGCCGGCAGTGTTTTTCCCGCACCTCCTTACAAATAGCCACCAAGGCCTTATATTCTTCTTCGGTATATTCCTCGATGTCCCGAATGATTGTTATTGAACCATCCCAATTGCGTTCAATCGTATTCCCTTCCGCTGCTGAAACATTTGAAAGCAACAGACACAGTACCAAAACGAAAAACTTCATACCTTCTACTCCTTAACTTAATTTTTGAAATACTCAAACGTGCTTACAGCAAAATAGCACAATAAGTGACGCTTGTCAATACTTACTACTCGATAGGGACTCGGTCACTCTCGTGGATACTTTGTTCGTTCTACGAACTCCAAAATATCTCACTCCCTAGACCCCCACTCGACGGCTCCGACTCCACTTCGTTACGTCGGGCTTTGCGCCGTCTCGGTTCGAGTCCCTACGGTCAGGTAATTTAGTAAGACCCCAATACATGCGCATTGGGGTCAAACTAAATTATGCTAGCTGTCTGGGACGATGTTATAACTTTTGTATAAAATATTTAACATTTCTTGCCATAAATGTTTTTATTATTATTTGTCCCTGTCCCTATTTACATTTAGCATTTACTTACAAAGTGTTTCCAAGCTATTGAACCTTAACGTTGTCTTTACTTATGAAATGTCCATGTTAAATTTATGTATGGATAGTTACAAAGAACACCGTTCTTTGACTTTTCAAGCCACTTTGATGTATTAATTTACACTCTTTGTGAATATTGTCATACGGAGAAATATCATGACCGCAATAAATGCACGCTCAACTAGTGAACAGCAATACACAGAACCCGTAGTCCCTTTGAAGGAACTGCCGAGCTGTCCTGACGCAAAATCTCTTTTTGCAAAAATCATAGCGAGCCAGGACTTTAGTCCAATTGTCCGTGGCCTGTTGCGTGAAAAAATTGCAAAAGACCACGCTGAGGCAGACCAACTCATCAAGGCCTTCGTTCAGTGGTATGCCACGGGATCTGTCACCGTCAAAAAGTCGTATGTGATGTTTGTCGGAGAAGTGGACTCTGTGATGCATGAAATGATTCTCAACAGCAAATGGTACATGAGCTTCTGCTACAATACCACTGGGGTTTATACCCACCATGAGCCAATTGATGAAATGGACATGAGCGATGATATGGTCATGAATGCAGCCTTTTTTACAGCACACCTCCTTACACAAACATGGGGGAATGAACTGCACCCCAAACTTCAAGTGCATGTGGACGCTGTAACTGCTGGCTCGTGTAAACCTTCATCGGTCAGCTGTGTAGGAAATAGCGGTCCATTCGATCTCGTACCAATCCACACCTAACTCTCAAGTACACGTAGATAACACCTAGCCACAAATTGGCTAGGTGCTTTTTTTATACTATAGTTAGACTATGCATATATTAGAATTAAACTACAAAACACAATCTGATTCTGAAATAGAGTCACTTCTTTATATGTTTATAAATTCTTACTCAGAAGAGGATTTCATGGCATCTCAAGAGATTATTGACACTGAAGCACTGAGGAAGATATTACAGCATAATGATTTAATACACTTCATTGCATACGAAGACAAGACTCCGATTGCTTATTGTCAAATAATATACAAAGCACAGTCAGCTAACTTTAACAGTGGTGCTAAAATCAATGCGATTTCTGTTTTACCCAGCAAAAGAGGACAAGGTGTGGGATTATTACTACTAACTGAAGTTATCAATGCTTTAGAGAGTAATCCAAAGATAAAAAATATTTATCTTGACGTTGCTAAAAGCAATGAGACTGCAATAAAATTATACAAACAATTAGGTTTCCAAAAAGCTGGAGAGCTGAAGAACCTATTTACAAAAAATGATGTCTTAATAGATATTGAAACTTACTCTTTAAACAAATAAAACTTATGCTAAGTGCTGCCGTACAGGGAGTATCGGTCATTACATGACCAGTATACCTTTTGGATATATTCTCCTTCCAGTCGAATCTACATCAAAAGCTTTTCGAGTCCCACGAAATAATCCCCCGGATTATTTCTTGTCTCCGAAGCAGGTTACACAAAAACAGTCCAAGCTTTCGCTCGGACTGTTTTTTGTGTTTGCTACCCGACAGGGACTCGAACCCCGATTAACTGGACCAAAACCAGTCGTCCTACCATTAGACGATCGGGTAAAAGGTAGACTGCGCCTGCACTTAAATCATGCAGGCGTCCACTACCATAGCATATTTTTTCTGGTTACTCTAGAGTCAAAAAATGACTAATCTGCCTCGTAAGCGGTTTTTATAAAAGCAGTAAACAACGGGTGTGGATCGAGTGGACGTGCCTTTAATTCTGGATGAAACTGTACACCAACAAAAAATGGATGTTCTTCTTTTGGCAGTTCGGCGATTTCCATCAATGTACCATCAGGCGAAACACCAGAGAAACGTAGGCCTTTTTCGGTGAGGAGCGGCACGTAATCAGGGTTGACTTCATACCGATGTCTGTGCCGCTCCTCAATCAATTCAGCCTTGTATGCTTTTGCAGCTACTGAGCCTTTTGTCAGCTTGGCTGGATACTGACCAAGACGCATACTGCCACCCATATTCTTTTGTGCCAGCTTTTCTTTCTGCTCATCCATTATTCCAATCACCAAATGCTCAGCCTTGGCATCAATCTCAGCTGTACTGGCATTTTTTAGCTTGGCCACATTTTGGGCGTATTCAAGCACCATAAGCTGCATACCATAACAAATTCCAAAATACGGAATCTTGTTTTTGCGGGCATACTCAATTACATTCAGCTTTCCATCTATACCAGTCAACCCAAATCCTCCAGGCACCAAGATACCATCGTAGTCCTTCAATTTTTTCAGCTGCTTTTTATCAGAAAATTCTTGAGCAGATAGATAAGAAATTTCTGGTTTTAGATTTAGTTTATAGGCAGAATATTTGATGGCTTCTAGCACAGACAAATAAACGTCGGACAAAATGAAATCACCAGAATTAAAATACTTGCCAACCACCGCAATCTTGACCGGCACAGTTACTGACTTTGATCGACTTACAAACTTCTTCCACTCTTTTAAGTCAGTGGATTTTTTGTTTGGTAAATTAAGAATACCTGAAAGCTGGAAAGAGAGTTTGTCTTCCTCATAATTTAAAGGAATATCATAAATACTTTCCACATCAGGAGCTGAAATAACATTCTCAACTTTTACGTTACAGAACTTGGCAATCTTTTCTTTGCGCTTGATATCAACTCCGATTGGACTACGGCAAACTATCATGTCTGCAAAAACACCGGCATTGTTGAGCATCCGTACCGCCGTCTGAGTCGGCTTTGTTTTCATTTCACCGATACTGCCCGGCACCGGCAAATAGCTCACCATCACGACAGCAACATCATCCGGCTGGTCACTCTTCATCATACGAATTGCTTCCAAGAAAAGTACATTTTGATACTCACCCACAGTCCCTCCGACCTCAATCTGCACCACATCCGCTCCGGCTGTTTCTCCAGCTTCTTTAATCCGACGAATTACCTCAAGCGGGATGTCTGGCACCACCTCAACATTCTTTCCTTTGTATTCCAAATTTCTTTCTTTCTCAATCACAGACAAGTAGACACTTCCTGTGGTCATGTAGTTTATTCTTGGCAGGTCAGTATTGAGGAATCTTTCATAATTTCCCATATCTTGATCTGTCTCAAGACCGTCTTTCAAAACAAAAACTTCGCCGTGCTCGGTTGGATTCATGGTCCCAGCATCTACGTTGATGTACGGATCAATCTTCATCGCCGTCACCTTATGTCCGCGCGCCTGCAGGACAGTCGCGATTGAAGATGAGGCTACACCCTTCCCTACACCGCTCATCACACCACCAACCACAAAAATGTACTTCGGAGCCACTTTCTTGGCCGTCGTTTTGTTTGCTGCTTTCTTCATATCAATTCAGAAAATTATGTTCGTAAATACCGCGCCACTGCTAATGTACTTGAGACCAAACCGAGAACCACTCCAATCCCAACTAAAATACCAAATATCTCACCGAAGTTTGAAATATAGTAGGTGAACAAATTAATCTCAAAGAATGACTCTGTTTCTGGACCAACCCAGACCAGAATTGGGTAGAAAAATAATAACGCTAACACTCCTGAAATAAAGCCGTACATAATACCTTGCAACATAAATGGCCCACGGATGAACATATTGCTCGCTCCCACCAAACGCATGATGGCGATTTCCTCTCGCGAAGTGTAAATTGCCAATCTAATAGTATTGAAAGTAATCAAAACCGCTGCAATCAAGAGAGCAATCATAATAATGAAGCTGGCTCGCTCAGTTGCCTTGATGATAGATGTCAGAGTGTCGATTGATTCTTTGTTGCGGGCGAAGTTTACTTCGTCAATTACGGGCACACTTGGCTTTTCAAGCGCTCGCTGTTCTTCAAGAAAACGAGCTACGCTTTCATATTGAGAAGTTTCTTTTGCTTGGATCGCGATATTTGCCCCCAGAGGGTTCTCTTCCAGCTCTTCTAGAGCTTGTAGAGAAATCTCGTCATTTTGGTTATTTTCACGATAAATACGGAGTGCGTCTTCGCGAGAAGTGAACTGAACAGAAGCGACATCAGGCAAAGCAGCGACAGCGTTTTTAATACGTTCGATTTCATCTTCTGGAGCATCTGGCACGAAGTAGACATTGATATCTACTTTTGACTGCAAAGTATTGAGTGACGTAGCCAAAAGCTGATCGACAAACATCGTCGAACCAATCACAAACAGTGCAACTGTAAGCACAAAAATTGAAGCTAGAGAAACATAAGCGTTTCTCCAAAAACCTACAAACCCAGCTTTTACTACTCTTCTAAATCCAGTTAACATAATTATTATAAGACGTATTTACCAGTTGCATCATCACGAACAATTCTTCCATCATCCATTGTAATCACTCGACGTTCAATCTCATCGATTACCCCCTTATTGTGAGTCGTCATAATAACAGTGGTGCCAAGGTCGTTGATTTTTCTTAAGATCTGTACGACTTCGTAAGTTGCAATCGGGTCAAGATTTCCGGTTGGCTCGTCGGCAATAATAATGTCTGGCTGATTGACGATTGCGCGCGCTATCGCTACTCGCTGCTTTTCTCCGCCAGAGAGTTCATTTGGAAAATTCCAAATCTTATCTTCTAGATCCACGAGAGCCAATGCCTGCGGTACGTTTTCTGCAATTTCTTCATCAGTACGACCATTGGCTTCCATAGCAAAAGCTACGTTTTCGTAAGCGGTCTTGTGAGGGAGTAATTTAAAATCCTGAAAAACCGTACCGATCTTGCGACGATAATGAGGCAGTCGAGTCTTGGGAATTCTGTGTACATCTAACGACTCAAAGAAAACTTGCCCGTGTGAAGGGTGATCTTCAGCAATAATCATCTTGAGGAGAGTGGTTTTTCCAGCACCAGAATGTCCAACAATTGAAACGAACTCTTTCGGAGCGACCTGAAACGTAACCTCTTGCAAAGCAGCCGACCGGCCATCGTTGTATACCTTAGAAACGTTGTCGAAGTAAATCATATTGGTCAGTATATCATGCTAGTTTAAATTAGCCGAAGCCGCTATAAACGGCTCTATATCACCGCCGAGCACTGATTCTATATTTCTAACCTCTGTATTGGTTCGATGGTCTTTTACCAGCTGATACGGATGCAAAACATATGACCGAATCTGACTACCCCACTCAATCTTGAGAGTTTTCTCTACCGAAAGCCCTTGCAGCTCCCTAGCTCGCTGAGCCTCTTCAAAAGCAAAAATCTTACCCGCCAAAAGTGCCATGCCCTTTTCTCGGTTTTGTTGTTGGGATCGCTCTGAAGAAATATTGACTGAGATGTTGGTGGGCCGGTGGACTATTCTGACGGCAGTTTCGCGCTTGTTTACATTCTGTCCACCGGCCCCACCTGAACGAGCAAAAGAAATCTCCAAATCATCTTCATTCAGCTGAACTGCTGTCACATCTTCCATACGTGGAGACACTTCCACCAAAACAAAAGAGGTCTGCCTTTTACCATTAGCATTGAATGGTGAAATACGCACCAGCCGATGAACTCCTGATTCGTTTAACAAAGTTCCATAGGCACCCTTACCTTGTATTTCAAAAGTGATATTTCGATAACCATTCTGATCATTGGTATTACTATCGACCACCATCACTCCCCAACCTTTTCTCTCAGCATATTTTTGATACATCTCGACTAGCATCCGTGCAAAATCTTCTGCATCATCACCGCCAGCACCAGCCACAATCGTGAAGACAGCATCAGCTCGATCATACTTCCCCTTACCTTCAGCAACATCTTTTAGCTCCTGCAATTCTTTTATCATTGACTGTGCCTCTTGCGGATTGGACCAAAAAGTCGGCAAAAGCATCGCCGCTTCAATTTCTGCAATTCGTTTAGATACATCGCCGTTTTCTGACATAGCCATGAGTATAACAAAAATAATAATCCGCCGCAGACCTAAAAACTCATGATAAGAAATAACGTTACATTGCCACGCATAAAAAAGAGGTCCCACACTAGGCGGGACCTCATACTTGCCTACGCAATCAAGCGGTGACCAATGTTTTATTAAGATCATAGTAGAGCTGACACCGGCCTATTAACTCACCATGAGTTCCGACGTCGAGCACCTCCCCATTATCCATCACGACAATCTGGTCGGCACTCATGACTGTCGACAGGCGATGAGCGATGACTATCATCGTTTTCCCACCGTTTTGCTTACCTAGCTCCTCGAAAGCTTGATGCACTTCAGACTCAGTCACATTATCGAGTGCTGAAGTAGCTTCATCAAGAATTACAACTGAAGGATTACGTATAAACAGCCGCGCAATCACCAGCCGTTGCCGCTCACCACCAGACAGCTTCTTACCAAGTTCGCCGACCATTGTATCCTGCCCGTTCTCCAAATGCTCAACGAAGTGAGCAGATGAACGGAAAAGAGCATGAGCGACATCCTCGGACTTAAAGTCATCAAGACCATAAGCGACGTTCTGAGCAATGGTACTTGTGAAGATTGCTACCTCTTGAGTCAGATACGCTACCTCACGGTAAAGTGATTTGAAACCTACGTTACGTAGGTCAGTTCCGTCATACTCAATAACTCCTGCGCTAGGGTCATACAGGCGGGTTAGCAGTCGCGCTAACGTTGATTTCCCAGAGCCTGATCGGCCCACGATAGCTGTTTTCTTCCCCGCCGGAATGGTTAGTGAAATGTCCTTGAGGATAAAGTTTTCCCTACCAGGGTATCGAAAACTTACACCACGTAAACTTATGGAACCTCGGACTGGATTGAGCTGAAGAGGACTCGACTGTTCAATTACCTGAGGCTTGTTTTCCAGTATCTCCATCACTGGCTTTAGGAGTGCGCTTGCTTCCTTTATCTCAGCATAAACATCACCCAGGAACTCCACCGGCCCGACAATACGGGAAGCGAACACTACTAGTGCAAGGAAGACCCCGACCGTAATGTCGCCACTCACCACCTGCGGAATGAAAAATGCAACCACAACAATGAGTGCAAAACCTTGTGCACTGCTACTCATCAGATTGAAGGCGTTGTGCAAATTGATTATCCGAAGCCTGTGCTGGAGTGCACCTTTCCCTTCTCGCCAGTAGTACCCTAGCTCATGCGCAACGGCATTATTCACCTTCACTGTCTGGATCTGATGAACCGCTTCACGTCGTCGATGAGTGAGCTCGTTATTAATCTCTTGATAAGCTTCTTCTTCGGTAGAGATTTTTCGGCCGAGGAATTTGCTGCAGACGACGAAGCAAATTAAGAACCCAATCAGAAGCACCACAGCGTAAACACTGTATTGACCCAGATAGAAAATCGCAAAAATTGCGACAGGGATATGCAAAAAAACATGGTTGCCTGTAAGGATATTAAGTAAACCGCCAGCAGCCTTCACTCCGTTTACTGCTTGCATCGCAAGAATAGTACTCCCGCGGTCATCATGAAATGACATGTCCTTACACAGCAGACTTTGAAACAAGTCACCGTGCAGCTTGTATCCAAACCGAGCATGTAGCCGCTCCCGCAGCCAGTATGGCAACGGGATTGCAGAACCAATAGTCAACGCAACTAGACCGACCATAAGTCCAACATCTTGTGTTCCCGCAGCTGCTGCATCTACGAGTCTCTGCAAAACAAGCGGGACAGCAATCTCAATGAGACCAAATACCACACTCACCAGCAACAATACAGTTATTGACCAAGTATGTAGCTTAAGATGGTTGAATAACCATTTCCACGTTGTAAGGTTCACGACACTTCTCCTCGAATGTACAAATTTAATTTAAATTATACCACAAATTCATTATGAATTCAAGACAAGCTCCTTGAGATATATAGCGTGCATCAGCACTAGCATGAACCTGAGTACACTTAAATCAAAAGCTGCTATGTTTAAATATTGAGCCATTGTCCAGGATTGAACTGGAGACCTCCGCCTTACCATGGCGGCGCTCTACCAACTGAGCTACAATGGCTAATCTTGCAACGTCAAACAGGATAGCAAAGTTTGGGATATTATTCTAGCTTTTTAATCTTGGAGTCAGGTTTTTTAAACTAAACAATTGCAAAAAAATTCAAAAACCGCTATACTCTTGCCACTTACACCAGTAAGTAGCGCGTATGCGCTGGTAGCTCAACTGGTTAGAGCACCCGCCTGTCACGCGGGAGGTTGCGGGTTCGAGTCCCGTCTGGCGCGCAGTAAAAATACCCCTTGGGGTGTTTTTGTTTAAAAAAGGCCGGCCCCGAAGGGGCCGGCCTTTTCATTACTTCCTAAACACCAAATCCTTAAATGCTGCCAAAAACCAAACAGTATTCAAGACCATAAATGGATAGCTGGAAATTAAATACGCATAGATTATTAGTAGTAACGCCCCAATCGCATTAACAAAATCATACACAAAGGAATCATTAGTCCACCTCCCTGTCTGATTGAAAAGAAAAGCTATTAAGATACTGGTTGCACCAACAATCCCGATTATTTCTGTCATATGGTAATTATAACAAAACCGGCCGGAAACTTCGTTTCCGGCCGGTTTTACTTCTTTGTGTCGACGGGAAGATTTGAACTTCCGACCCCAGCTTTATGAGTGCTGTGCTCTAACCAACTGAGCTACGCCGACAAGTGAGTGCGCGAGAGGGGTAAAAATGCTTGTATTTTTATCTCCGAGCAAACGAAACTTGTATGTTTTTCTTTACAAGTGAGGAGCGGTGTAACAAAGTTTATTTTGTTACACCTGCTCCGAATGCAGTCGTCGCAAGTTTTCACTTACGCCGACATCAGACAGACAAATCCTGTCTAGTGGCGACAGAGTACACTATTTTTTCATCTGATTCAACAGGTTTTTGCCCGCCTATCCTGAACCAATGAACCAAGTATAGCCTCCGCTTTTTCTATGTCTTCTGGATACCCAATCGGAATCCAAAGATTTTGTTCAACTACTGCAATCGGAAACTCCTTTGCATATTGCTGAATAACATCCGTTAAGTAAAACTCGCCTTTTGTTTCAACGGCAAATGGATCAAACTTGAAGATATTATCATCCAACACCATCACGCCAGTCGATGCTAGATTGGACGGTGGATGCTCTGGCTTTTCAATCATTTCAGCCAAAGTTCCATCTGGGTGACGAACCACAATACCAAACTTCTCTGGTGTATCGGTAGTAAGAGTGAGCATAGAGCGAGTGTATGAAGTTGCTCGAGCAATATCATTGGCTCCATGCAAATCATCAGCAAACATAAACAAAAATCTACCCTTCAACAAATCCTTACACAGCCACAACGCATCAGCCGTACCCTTTTGCTCAGACTGGTGAATGTAAGTAACTTTACGCCCATAGAACTCTTGACCACAATGTTCTCGGATTTGTTCTTCTAAATAGCCTGTCACAATAATCAGCTCATCTACCGCACTCGGCAAAGAACTCACTATATGATCAAGCAAAGTTTTCCCTGCCACCTTAACTAGAGGTTTTGGAATATTCTCTGTCAGTGGTCGCAGTCGAGTTCCTTTACCCGCCGCCAAAATTACACATTGCATATGCCGAACAGTATATCAGATACCAGCATTTGCAAAACAGTACATAACTGAATGATATAATTTACTCATGAAATTTTTATTTACTCCAGAAAACTATTTAAACCGTAGCCTGCGTATCCTATTAGCCACCAATGCACTCATACTCATGTCCGGCGCCATGCTGGGACCAATTCTCGCTATCTTTGTAAAAGACATTGGCGGCGATTTGTTAGACGCTAGTTTTGCTGCTGCCACCTTTGCTATTGTGGCTGGTGTCACTACCCTACTTATGGGCAGATGGTCAGACAAAGTTAAGGAGAGCGAACTGATTATTGTTGTTGGATATCTACTGATTGGAATTGCGTTTTTTCTATTTCTGTTTGTTGATTCTGTAGCAGATCTTTTGTTTGTTCAAGTAATCATTGGCCTTGGTGAAGCAATCTACTCACCAGCCTTTGACTCAGTTTACACAAAACATCTGACCGACGGAAAAACCGGTAGCGGTTGGGGTGCCTGGGAAGCTATGAATTATTTTATGATAACAGCCGGAGCAACTGTTGGAGGCTTTATCGCATCACGATACGGCTTTGATCCGCTTTTTATAATCATGAGCGTCCTTTCCATCACTGCTGCTGCTTATATTTATTTTCTCCCTCGGAGAGTGCTTTAAAAGAAAAAGGCCGCGGGCGAAGCTCGCGGCCTTTTTCTTTTACTTGTTGCGGGGCCCGGAATCGAGGGTCAAGTTTCTAATTCGCTACGCTCATAAGAACTTCCTCCCCGGCCTCGCTCGTGGCAGAGCCATATCACTCCGGCTGTTCGATTCCGACGAGAGCAAATCAATTTGCTCTCTTGCCTCCGCAGCCAAAGTATAATAAAAACCAGCTAATGCTGGTTTTTATTATATTTGTTGCGGGGCCCGGAATCGAACCGGGGTCTGGAGGTTATGAGCCTCCCGAGGTACCTCTCCTCTACCCCGCTATATTGTATTTTTACTTCTGTAGCAACGAATGCGTCACCTCTCCTCATCCTTACAGGATCTGTACACCTTGTCGCTATTTCTGTCGCACGCTCCAGAACTAGCTGGCAAGGTCTTGCAAAAGTCTCCCAGACTTTTTCACCCCGCTATACTATCTTCTATACTTAAATAATATCTAAGTAGACTGTGAAAATACACCATTTTTGCTCATTTGGCAACCTAAGTTACACCAAACTCACTAAAAATCCTTTGATAACGAGCGATTGTTTCTTGTGCTATACGCTTGGTCAGTACAAAGTCTGCCCCATCGTGTGCGATTCTATTACGTATTTTGTGAGCTTCCCATGCATCATTTATTGAACCAAGCTGGTTAGATGAAATACTCTTCAACCTTTCCCCTAGAGAATTACCAGCATAACCACGCTGCTTCAACAAACCATCTAGGATTATATCGGCTTCGATAATCGCCAACTTCCAATCGTTTGGATTATCTGATTCGGAGTGCATCAGCACATCTTTCAAGCGACTGTTCCTTGCCGCTCCTCGGTAGTGTTCATCATAAAGCCGCTCTTCATCACGCAAAGACTGGGTGATCAAATCATTGTAATAATTCTTCTTGATGGATGCGTAGACATAAAGTACCATCATTAGAATACACAACAAGAAAGCAATGACGGTATAAATAGACCAAATAAAGCCTAAAAAACCTAATATTCCTCCAGCGGTTAGCAACTCGCTTTTGCTAAATAAATCAAAGATGTTAACACTACTACCAAAAGCACCATTCACAGAAGGTGCTTCCAGAACTCTATCAGTAAAAATTGGACTATCTGATTGAATTAATTTATCGAGCATCATAGATTGCTTTACCAGCAGCAAACAGTCTACTGTCGCCGCCATGTGGTGCAATATATTGTACCCCAATTGGTAAAGTTTTTTCTTCTCGTTCTACACTTCCCATCGGAAATGTCAGTGCCGGAACACCAGTTAGATTGACTGGTACAGTGAAGATATCCTGACGATACATCGCCAACGGATCTGATTTTTCACCTAGCTTGAAGGCCGGAGTTGGAGCAGTCGGAGTAAGAATGATATCAACAGTCTTGAACACTTCATTTAGCTCGGCACGCATTTTCTTGCGAACCAATTCGGCCTTACCATAATACGCATCATAATACCCAGAAGACAACACATGCGTGCCGAGCAAAATCCGTCGCTTCACTTCAGCGCCAAAACCTTCGGCACGAGACTTTTCGTACACATCCAAAAGATTGTCACCTTCAGCTGAAAAGCCATAACGGATACCGTCATAACGAGCCAAGTTTGAAGAAACCTCAGCCGGCATTACGATATAGTAAGCTGCCAAACCTTTCTCAAAGATAGGCAAATCAACATCAACAATCTTGTGACCAGCCGCTTCTAGCTCTGCTACGTGTTGGTTGAAAACTTTCAAAACATCTTCGTCAACTCCATCAGACAAGAATTGTCGAGGCACTCCAAAAGTCATCTTCTCTTTGACAGCCACTTCTGGATAGGAGTCACTCTCTAAAGTAGTAGCATCCATCTCATCTTTTCCAGCCATTACTCCATGTATCAATTCTGCATCAGCTACTGAGTTGGTCAGTGGACCAGCCTGATCTAGCGAAGAACCCATCGCCATCAAGCCGTACCGAGAAACAGCGCCGTATGTTGGCTTAAACCCGACCAAACCACAGAAGCTGGCTGGCTGGCGAATAGAACCGCCGGTGTCTGTCCCAATAGCTGCTGGCACTGCCCCCATGGCTACCGCCGCGGCTGAACCACCCGATGAGCCTCCTGGCACTCGCTCAGTATCAAGCGGATTCTTGGTTGGACCAAAAGCAGAATTTTCGGTTGACCCTCCCATCGCAAACTCATCCATATTGGTTGCCCCTACAAAAATAGCTCCAGCTGCCTTCAATCGCTTGATGATGGTTGCATCATAAACTGCGGTATAATTTTCGAGAATTTTTGAAGCTCCGGTTGCTTTTTTACCTTTGATTAAAATATTATTTTTAATCGCAAACGGTACGCCGAGTAGTGCCGGCGCCGCATCCCCTTCTTTGATATATCTATCTGTCGCTGCCTTGGCTTGTTCGAGCGCATCTTCATAGACTTCCAAAAAGGCATTGATGTCTGAGTCTTTTTCTTTTATCACTGAGAATGATTTTTCAATCGCCTCAGTCGGAGTGTATTCACCTGCCACAAACTTCTTTCTCAATTCACTTACGGTTTCCATACTAATTTTCGGTATTCAAAATCTTTTTAACAGACAGCATTCGACCTTGCGTGTGCGGCATTTCAGCGATGATATCAGCTGTGAATTCATTTGGTTTATTGGTAACTTCGTCTTTTCTAAACACGTTGTAAACCACACCTACTTGCGGAGCAGAGTCTTCCTCGCTTTCTGCGATACTAGAAACTTCACCAACATAAGACATGATGGATGATAGTTCAGATTCAAAATGCGACAACTCGTCTTCTGTGAGACGTAAACGTGACAAACGTGCCAAGTGTTCAATATCTTCTCTTTTCATGATTGGCATAATAACATTCTCACCCCTATCTTGCCATGAGCTTCATAAAGTCTTTCTCGTTTAGAATTTCTACCCCCAATTTTTCAGCTTCGTTCGCTTTACTTCCTGGTTCGCTTCCAACTACTACATAGCTAGTATTTTTTGAAACACTACTAGATACTTTGCCACCCAACTGCCTGATAAGCACCTTAGCTTCATCTCGAGTCAGAGTCTCGAGTGTGCCAGTCAACACAAATGTTTGTCCGGCCAAAGAATCATTCTCGGAACTTAATTCGGGATTCTCAATATTCAAATGTGGCAAAAGTGCATCTAATGTAGACTGATTATTCTTATCCTTAAACCACTCTGTAACAGACTCTGCCAGAGTATCTCCAATACCGTGAATTGAGGCGAGGTCGTTTGTGCTGGCGGCCCGAAGGGCCGCCAGCGAACCAAACGACTCCGCCATCAAACGCGCAGTCTCCTCTCCCACACCTTCAATAGACAACCCCACCAACAACCTATACAAAGGAACATTTTTTGCTGCTTCTATAGCCTTTACAACATTCTCAGCCGACTTCTCCTTAAAGCCTGGCAAATCTTTTAGATCACCAACAGTAAGAGTAAACAAATCATCATAGCGATTGATTAGTCCATGCTCCAAGAACAAATCAATATTCTTGGGACCAACCCCGTCAATATTGAGAGCGGTTTTTGATACAAAGTAATACAGACGTTGTTTGTGTAAAACACCAGAATCCTTTGATACACAGCGATACGCCGCTTCCCCTGGTACACGCTCAATAGAACCGTCACCTCCACACTCCGGCACAATCTTTGGGAATGAATAAGACTTGGTCTTGTCTGGTCGCAAAGAAACTACCACTGACAAAATCTCAGGAATAATATCTCCAGCCTTACGCAAAACAACAGTGTCTCCAACTCGCACATCCAATCTGGCAATATTATCTTCGTTATGCAAAGTCGCTCGAGAAACAGTCGAGCCATCAATCAAAACCGGGCGCAAATGTGCCACTGGAGTAATCACACCAGTGCGTCCTACCTGCAACGCTATATCCTCAACCACCGTAGTCGCTTCTTCGGCTGGGAATTTGTAAGCTACACCAAACCTTGGTGACTTTGCAGTGTAGCCGAGCAACCTCTGCAGACCAACCTCATTCACCTTAAGCACCACACCGTCTACTCCATACGGCAAAGCTTCATTTTCGTGTGACCATTTTTTATAAAACTTTTCGACTGATTCAATTGAATCACACAATTTAGAATGCTTATTGACCGGCAAGCCAAGAGATTTCAATAATTCCAACTCCTCCCATTGCGTCTGTGGTGTAGACAAGCCTGTCTTTTTTCCATCAAACAAATCAATATCGTAAACGGTCAGAGAGAGATTTCGGGCCGCCGCGACACTAGCGTCTAGCTGCCGCAAAGAACCGGCCGCCGCATTACGCGGGTTGGCAAAGAGGGGCTCATTCGCGGCGGCCCTACCCTCATTAATCCTCTTAAACTCCCCCTCAGACAGCCACACCTCTCCCACACAAATCAAATCAATATCCTTGGACAGTCTATGTGGCAAAGAAGAGATAGTCTTGGCAGTATGAGTCACATTCTCACCAACCTCACCATCCCCCCGAGTAGAAGCACGCACCAAAACCCCCGACTCATACTCAACCACTAATTTCAAACCATCTATTTTATGTTCAGCAACATAGGCGAGGTTGGATTTTTTTTTATCGGCGTCACGCAAAACTCGCTTTAAGCGTCCGTCCCACTCAATCAATTCATCATGGGTAAAAACATTATCAAAAGACCACTGCCGGACGCGGTGCTTCACTTTAGAAAAAGCTTCATTGATCTGCCCACCAACTGCCACCGACACATGACTCACCTTACCCTCTAGCTTCAGCTCCAATTCACTTAGCTCGCTCACCAAAGCATCATAAGCCTGGTCACTTATCTCAGGCTCATCATCTTCATGGTAGCGTTTTTGGTGATAAGCAACAGTTTCTCGCAGCTGAGCGAGTCGCTTTTTTTCAGTAGCAAAATTCATAACTAGAATTGTAGCAAGACTTCTCGCTGAACAACACCATAGCCAGACACTGTATTACATGGTCGATTATAACCACGGACAGAGATAATGGAACACTGAGATCCGGCTGAACAAGCCTTACTATTTCCGTCAGGATAACCATCGACATACGAACTGACGTTGTTTAAAGACAAACCAGCACCAATCAAATCAGCCGACATAATCAAAGTATTAACCTGAGTACAGCGTACGGCGCCTGCCACTCCCCACGTAAAATCATATTGATACTGATAAACATTTCCGTTTCCAGTCACCTCCACACCGGTTATGTTTGTATTAGAGTAGGAGTCATAAGAAGAATTAAAGCAAACGGGATTGATGGCACTACCTGCTTCCATTTCAGTCGAACTAGCTCGACGCCAATACTGCGCACATTCCATACCAGCATTGGCTGCATGAAAAGCAATCTCAGACTCTTTTGCGTTGGTTGAGAGTCGCACCTGCTTCAATGATAAATCAAGAATAGTCAGACCAACAGACAGCACCACCCCCACCACAATGAGCGTCATAAGAAGAGCAAAACCAGACTCGTTTTTCTTTTGATTAGACATACTAATTTCCATAGATGTTAAACAAGTAAGTTTCCACCTCGACCTTTTGTGATTCTTTTTGTGAACCGGTACGCCAATAAACTGTCGAAGTAACCTTGACCTCCCTTTCGCCATACTTCTGCATTTTTATTACCCGCAAGTAAGAAGTAGCAGTATTCCCTGAGGAAGTATGTGTGTACCGCGAGCGAGTATTTGCAGTGTTGCTGTCTACATACAAAGTGCAGCTCGTTCCAGAACAATTTACTGGATTCTTAAGAGTTCCAGCCGCATTAGTATTTAATTCAAGCCCACAACCATTTGCACCAAAACAATGTTGAAATGTGCCGCTTGTGTTAGTGAAAGTATTCCAAGCCGTAGTCGGATTGGTGAAGTTTGCCAAGAGAATATCGTCTCTTCCTTTTTGAGCTATCTCTGCCCCTTCTTGAGCCAAGAAAAATGCTACTACTTGCTCACTTGAAAAACTAGTACTTTTGGCTGCCCTAGCACTGATAGACATTGGTCCCGTGATAACAAGCAGTAAAATAGTGATGGCGACTAGAGTCTCGACCAGAGTAAATCCAGATTGTTGATTATTGTTTTGCATCATATATCCAAAGTTCTTTGCGTGACTGTCGTCTGCATCTTATAAGGATCTTTTTCAGTTCCGTCTATTTCCCGAGCCTCGATATAGACAGTAATCACAGCTTGGTCGTTTATACCGGCCCCTCCAGCACTCTGGGGCTTACTGCCAGACACAAAAAACTCTGCCTTCTGGATATAGATGTCTGAGGATGTTATTGGTTGAGCATTCTGACCGCTAATTCGTCGATAAATTTTTCCGTCTGTAGAATCATAGAAATACACAATTCTGGTATTTGCTATTTTTGTTATACTTTTACCCCCTTCTATAAAAGAAATACCTTGGTAAGTTCGAGAGTTTGAATTACCACTAGTACAATCTTGTACGGGATCAAAATCTAAAGCATCACCATCACGAAATATTTTTTCTCCACTTGATCCAGAGTTTTTAGAGTTTTGTGCATCACAATAATAATTTGTCCCCGTCCTTAGCTCGCGAGTCATACTGTCGAGAGCAAAAGAAAGGTTGGTCATGACAGTTTGTTCATTTTGTAAATCTTGATTGGTCGCAATCAAAGTAAGCAGCGCACCCACCGAAACTGTAATCACAGTAGAAAACAAAGCCAACGAAACAATCATTTCGATTAGAGTGAAGCCAGACTGTTTATTGGTAAAAAACATATTGATATTATTTTACAGCAATCTGCCCAGTTGAAGTTACTTCAACTGTACGCAACACATCAGGCCCAGTACCGGTAAAGCCAATTCTAGCGATATCTATCTCGATACTGGACGCATTAATTTCTGTTCCACTACTGTCAAAAAATCTAGCGTCGAAGTTTGGACGGACAAAAACAACCGATACATCATTACCTGTAATAGCAGCACCAACAGCTCGCAGACTCCTAACTTCGAACCTTGAATCTAAAGCCCCCTGAATTCCATACTCTTCACCAGAATCATAAAAACCGTCAGCGTCAGCGTCTTTAAAGATAGCGTAATGTCCTGCATTGGCGGTATCAAAATGAACACCCAGAACAGAACGAAATACTCCGGTATTACCAGCCGCACTTACTGCACTAAGCTGCACTTCTCTCAAATCAAAAGCCACCTCATAAGCCTGGCTCCGTAGCAACACCGATCCATTAAAGGCGCTCTGCTTGGTCATGATAATAGAAGCCACTATCACCATGATACTGATACTAACCATCAACTCAACCAAACCAAATCCTGATTGATTAATTTGTTTTTGTTTTTGATTATTCACTTTATGCAAAACTAAAGAGTTCCAGAACATTGAAATTTGTTAGCAAGGTCACCAAACTACTAGCTATCAAAAAGGGAGCGAAAGGGACTGCGCTTTTCATTGTAAGGGCTGGAGCGAGTAAATGTAAGTGAGCTTTTCCCCTGCTCACTTTTTCAAAACCAATAATCAGCAAACTAACAATCGCCCCAATCCAAAACGATAAAACAACAAACGAAAAAACCAACGATGACCCCGCCAAAAGTCCGAGTGGAAAGGCCAACTTCACATCCCCGAAGCCAAGCCAGCGCCCCTTAGAAATCAGCCACAAGAACAAGAAAAACCCAACTCCACCCAATGCCGCCAAAACTTCAAATAGTAAAAAACTTATTTCAAATGGAAACAAAAGATACTGGTATCCAAACAAGATGAGGATGGCCAGAGTCAGAGCGACTGTCAGACTGTCAGGAATTATGTAGTGATAAAAATCATAAACGGTAATGACTACCAATATCGAAAAGATGAACCAAACAATCAACACTTCGACCAAGTCCAGAGAAAGCAGCAGGGCTGCAGCAAATAAAAGTCCGGTCAGAAGCTCGACCAGGAAGTATCGACTCGGGATAGAACAACCACAAGTACGACACTTGGCTCGCAGAAAAAGAAAGGAGAAAAGCGGAAATAACTCATACCACTTGAGCGGCGTAGTGCAAGACAGACAATGCGAGCTTCCAGCCAGCGACTTCCCTGTATGGAAGCGATAGATGTATACATTTAAAAAGCTACCGATAATAATCCCGAATCCAAAAGCGATGAAGTACAAATACGGCATACTCACTCCAAATGCAAGCAGCGAAAAAAGTGACCCCTCCATAATTATGGGCAAGAAAAATCAACTCCAACGGTCAAAGCATTTGGTATCTCCTTTTTTGTTCCTACACTATCGACGCACCAATGAGCTGAACGTAGCGGGACCGAAATGGCATATTCGGTAGTATCACTGTTGCAGGTCAGGGTGGTAGACGCTATAGAATTAATAGATGTAATCAGATTTAGAATTGTAGTTGATGTAGCTCTACCATTTGAACCACAGACCGTATCAAAGGTAAAAGATTTTGACTCATCTATAGCAGCCGTTTTTGCGATACTGTCAATTTCAGAAATCATCTTAGCTTCCATTCCCTGCACTCGAGCGTCATTAAGTGCCGCCAAAATAACCGTAGCCAAAATGCCGATGATAGCAATCACTATCAAAAGCTCGATCAAAGTAAAGGCGCGTTGCATAATTTTCATTACATACATTATACAAAATTATTTGCAAAATTTTACTGTTACAAACAAAAAGCGCCTAACGGCGCTTTTTGTTAAACTCACGAACTAGAATTAGCTACAAGTGAATTGTGTTGGAGCTGACCCAACAGTGATTGAACCTGTTGTTGTAACTCGTCCAACTGCTCCAGAACTATCTACACACCAAGACACAGTACTTGTACTTGCAAGCGGTGCAGTGATAGCCCAGCTAGTTGCATCAGCTCTACATGTAACTGATGTTCCAGCACCAGTTCCTGTAGTAACAACTGCAGTAGCTCCAGAACTAGAGGCAGCTGCTGTCATTAGCTGAACAACTTGAGGATCAACACAGACCCCAGCGTACGAGAAAGCTCCGTTTTTGTTGTAAACAATTTCTGACTGTGATCGAGCGTTTCCAAGACTTTGCTGGATAGCTGCATCAGAACCTGATTGACGTGCGTCATTCAAAGAAGCCAATACAACGGCTGCCAAGATACCAATAATCGCGATCACGACGAGGAGCTCGATAAGAGTGAAGCCTCGCTGTAGTGTCTTTTTCATAAACTTATTTTGATTTAAAAATTAATCACACATTTCAGATATCAGCTGCGTATCTGAAATGTATCAGCCCTCGTTGTACGTGGCTACATTTATTATACGACTTTCTAAAGCTGATAAGTTTTGATGTGGGGAAAAGTCTAGTAAGCGTTGGTCATGTTGTAAATCGGCATCAAAACTGATGCGAGCAAGACACCTACCCCGACTCCAAGCATCACGATCATCGCTGGTTCAATCAAACCAATCAAAGTATCAACAGCGTTGTTTACTTCTCGACGATAGAAGTTGGCTAGAGTGGTCAAGATACTGCCAAGACTTCCAGTCTCCTCACCCACCTTTGCCATTTGCGCCAATACTCCCGGGATCTCCGGATACTCAGAAATTGCATCAGCAAACGAACGACCGCCCTTCACTTCCACCAAAGAAGACTCGATGATTTCTTTAAAAACCATGTTGTCTACCACATCTGCTGTTACCTCGAGTGCCTGCACGATTGAAACACCACTACTCAACATCGTCGCCATGTTGTCACAGATACGAGTCAAAAGAAGTTTCCTTTGCAGATCCCCTAGATACGGAACAGAAATCAAAAACTCATCTACTGTACGCTGACCGACTTCTGTCTGGGAGAATTTCCAGAATCCGATACCACCACCGGCAATCAAAATCAAAATAAGGCCAATATAGTCGACCATAAAGTCTGATATTCCGATAACAATCCTGGTGTAGATTGGTAGCTCCTGACCAGAACTGATGAGAATCTCAGCGATGTTTGGAATCACCAGAGTAAGCATGAGCCCCATAACCGCGATAAAAATACCAACCACGAAAATTGGGTAGACCAAGGCGTTGCGGGCTTTTGAGACAATCTCGTATTGTCTATCGAGATAATCTGCTAAATAATCAAAAGATTTTTCTAGCGAACCAGATTCTTCACCGGCTCGTACCAAGTTTACATAAAATGAAGAGAAGATATCCGGGTGATTGCCCAGAGCTCGAGAGATAGAACTACCAGCCTGCAAGTCTTCCACGATTTGATTCATGGCGAGTTGGAGTTGCGGATTTTCTACCTCGGCGGACAGCAAGCGGAAAATCCGCAACGGCGAAACTTGCGCCTGGAACAAAGTCGCAATCTGTCGAGACAAGATAACAACCTCTTTATTTGAAACTGACTGGAAGAAATTGAATTCAATGTTGATAGCGCCAAACAATCCATCATCCGCTCCAGTTTCGTCAATCGAGATGAGGGTGTAGCCGCGCTTTTGTACAGCTGAAATAGCTGCGTCAATAGACGGAGCTTCGACAGTTCCTTCACGCTGGATATTTGAATTATCGATTGCTTTGTAATTGAATAACATAGTAGAAATTAAATAAGTCTCTCTAGACCCTTAGGATTTACAGCGTAAGTAAATGCATTCTCAACTGTAATGTCGCCATTTTGTACCAATCGAGCGAGCGAGCGATTCATATCAATCATTCCTTGCTCTAGACCTGTCTCGATCACTGACGGGATTTCGTGAATTCTATTTTCTCGAATCAGGTTACTGACGGCAGTATTGTTTATCAAAAGTTCATACGCCGGCACTAGACCGCCTGCGATGTGAGGAATTAGACGCTGTGAGAAAATCGCAATCAAAGAACTGGCCAGCTGGACACGAATCTGCGCCTGCTGATCGCCTGGAAAAGAGTCGACGATACGGTTGATGGTTTGAGCGGCGTCATTGGTGTGCAAAGTAGAGTACACCAAATGTCCGGTCTCAGCTGCGGTTACAGCTGCTCCAATAGTTTCGGTATTTCTCATTTCTCCTACCAGAATAACGTCCACATCTTGTCGGAAAGCTGCGTTGAGGGCGGTCTGGAAGTCTTTAGAGTCTAGTCCGATTTCTCTCTGATCAATTAGTGATTTTTCTTCTTGATAGACATACTCAATCGGGTCTTCAATCGTCACAATATGCTCTGCTCTGGTGCGATTGATAGTATTCACCATGGCTGCCAAGGTCGTAGACTTACCTTGCCCTACCGGCCCCACACACAGGAAGAAACCCTGCGAACGCTGAGTGAAACTTTCAAGAATCGGAGGGAGATTTAATTCCTTATAATCTCGAATAACATTTGGAATCAACCGGAGTGCAATCGCCATTTTCCCTCTTTGATGAAATGCATTTCCTCGAAAGCGAACTCCGCTGGTATTTTCGTATGAAAAGTCGACTTCATTGAATTGAATGAAGCGAGCGTACTGATCTTCTCGCATCAAAACTTTCGCAAAAGAATTGGCGTCAGCCTCAGTGAGGATTGGTTTTTTAACCAAGGGTATCAAGGTGCCAGAAACACGAATCAGTGGATGAGCACCCACCGAAAGATGCAGGTCGGAAGCTTGTTCCTGCAAAATAAGATCCACCAGTGCGTTTAATTCTTTTTTGTAGTCTACTGACATAAATTATTTTTTAGATAACACCTCTACTTTTTTAACTACATCGCTTGGTACTGACTCAGCTTTGATAATGTATCCGACCGCTCCTGCCTCCTCTGCCTCTCTGATATCTTCAGGCTGTCCTTGGTTTGATAAGACTATGCACTTGGCTTTTAGGTCTGGGAACTGAGTTCTGATTTCTTTTATTAGTTCAACTCCAGACATACCGGGCATAATCATGTCTAAGAGAATTATGTCTAGATCTTGGTTTTGTTCAATTTTTAACAAAGCAGCAGACGCCCCTTCAGCCACTTCAACCTTGTAGCCATTTTCAGAAAACTTTATTGCGTACATGTCACGCAAAAATGCATCGTCATCAATTAGTAGTAACTTCATCATCTTTAATTATAGCCTCTGAGACCTCTAGTTCTGGCAGGTTATCGACAGTATCAAACTCATCATCATCAACCTGAGAATCAATACCAATCTTGGTGCTAAAGACATTCATTTCTTCGTAAGGAATTTCGTGATTGAGAGCCTTAATAATCGCATCCTCTTTGATGGTAACAAAGCCATTCTTTCTAGCCGACTGGAAGAATTCTTCTTCAGACGCATTTCGCAAAATCAACTCTTGCATTTCCTCATCAATCTCAAGCACTTCAGTAACAGCGGTTCGGCCTCGGTAGCCAGTGGCACAAGCCGCCGTCGGCTCTGGATGAAGAATTGTTTGGCTGGTAGGGATTTGCTTGTGGTACTTGGTTGGGAGTGACTTGAATGTTTCATCGATTCTCATCTTGGTACTAACATCAATCTCCTCCTCTATACCAGTATTAGGGCAAAGTGTTCTAGCGAGTCTTTGTGCAATCGCCATTTTCAAAGTCGGAGCAATCAAGTAAGGGTCAACCCCCATATCTATCAATCGAGGAATCACACCGATAGCGTTGTTGGTGTGAATAGTAGACAGCACCAAGTGTCCAGTAAGGGCAGCCTGAATAGCCAGCTGAGCAGTTTCTTTATCTCGAATCTCACCCACCATGATGATGTCGGGGTCTTGGCGAAGTGCAGCCCGAAGACCTTTAGCAAAGGTGTAGCCGATTTCGGGCCGCACCTGTGACTGACTCACTCCATCCATGTTGTACTCAACCGGATCCTCCAAAGACATAACGTTCTTAGAAAGAGTGTCCACCTCCTGAATCATCGCTCGAAGAGTGGTTGATTTACCAGATCCGGTTGGACCAGAAATAAGGATGATTCCGTATGGTTCTTGTACCACCCGCTTGATAACTTCCATATTGGCAGAAGAAATTCCACTTTCGCGCAAAGTGCGAACACCTTTACTGGTATCCAAGATTCGCATTACCACTTTTTCGCCGTGATTGGTTGGCAAAACTGAAACACGGAAGTCGATTTTGCGGTCATCGAAAGTTGCCGAAAAACGTCCGTCCTGCGGCTTCCTTCTTTCATCCAGTCGCATCGCTGACAAAATCTTCACACGTGCCACCACAGCCATATGGACGTTTTTCGGCAATTCAAGACTTGTAGCCAAAGTACCATCCACACGAAAACGCACACCGACCTTGGCCGGACTTGGTTCAATATGAATATCAGAAGCATTCCCATCGACAGCATAACGAAGAATAGTAGCCACGATTTTTGTGACCGGTGCATCTTCTTCTATGTGTTCGAGTGACTTTTTGGCCTCAGCAGAAGTCTCCTCTAGACTGGCGGCGATTTCTGCATCCAGCTCTGTCTCGAGAGTCTCAAGAGCATCTCCCACATCCCCTTCTAGGTTTGAATAAAAATTATGAACCCGAGTCACATCTTCATCCAGCATATAGACTAGTCTGTAAGGCAGATTGTGTTTGGTGCTGATGAAGTTTAACGCTTCCCGCATCTGCAAATCATCTGGATTGCTAGCACCTACCACAAAGACATCGTCCTCAATCTTGAGTGGAGTCATTCTGTAGTGAACAGCCGAGTCTTCAGAAATATAACTAAGTAATTCTTGTTTTACTGAAAAGCCTTCAGGTATATCAAAAGCTGGCACCTGATAGTACTCAGCCATAAAATCTCGTACCTCTTTTCTACTCAAACCAAGCTCTATGAAAACCGACTCGTAAGAACGTCCTGTTTCAGCAATAATAGATTCAGCTTGTCTAACGAAAGCCTCATCTACTCCACCACGCTTTTGAAGTGCCTGTAGCGGATCCATGGAATGTTAAAAATTAGAGCTTCTAGAAGTTGAATAAACTTCAGCAAATGGATCTTCACGTCCTTCTGGTCGAGCCTGCACAGGAGAAGAATAACTCTTCAAAGAATTAAATCTCTCATCTTCAAAAAAACTAACGTCCATAGTCACCTTATTGAGAGCTTCGCTTCTTTCAATGAAAACACGAGTATTATTCAGCATATTTTGAGTGGTCTGCTCGTTGGATTCAAAATTCAGACTAGGAGAAACCTGCATCGTGTACATATAATAACCAGCGAATGCCACAGTGATAAGCCCTAGTACTATAGATAGATTTGTTGCTGTTTTTCCCATACTAAAAAACTATTCTGCCATTAACCTCTGGCTTCTGATAAGAATACGTCACTATGTCCATGCTCGCAGATAGAAAACCTCCGTCAATCAATTGAATTGAAAGATTTTCAATTTCCAGTGGATAATTGTTTCGCTCAATCAGCTTGAAGAAATTTTTAAGCTGGCTGTATGTTCCTTCGATTGAAAGAGAGAAAGTGTAAGCCTTTGGACCATTCTCACCGCTATTAGAGTTGGAAGACCTCTTATCTTTATCGCCTGCAAAATCAACACTCTTGTATAGAACTCCCGACTCCAAAACTATAAAAAGTAGATCCCGTGGCACACCAATCGTGTCCACATTGTCTGGCATGTAGGTGTTTAGATTGACCTTATCTGTCTGGGACACACTATCTAGTCGATCAACTAGAGTGTTCAATCTTTGATTGACACCCGACACTTCTTTTCGCTTATCACTATAGGTAGAAATACTGTCCTGCACTTTACCTATTTCGGCAAAAGATGGCTGCACATGAGTAGTAATAATACCAACTGAAAGTGCTATCATCGCTAGTTGTGTAAAAAGGCCTTTAGGAATCATATGTTTTCTTCGTTAGAAACTGCTTCATCACCTTCGGCTGTCTCACTGTCTGATGTCGGAGCTGGAGTAGTTGGCGCAGGGATGAAAGTGGGTGCGGTTTGATTTACGTTGCTTTGCACTGTGTATGGCACTGCTGTCAAAGGCACCTCAAGATCGGCACTAAATGTGACCAGAGAACGACCGCTTTCATCAGACTCACTGGTCTGAACTGAACTAATATCGACTGAGCTAATCACAGTCCCCAACCTTTGGAACACTCCTCGCTGGAACATAGTCGAGTCAAATGAATCAGTCACTACAGAAGTCTGAAGCACGAACTTCTCATCCCCTTCCCTCGTAAGATTAAAATCTTTTAGCTGCACGGTATCGATAGTAGCTTTTTCGAGTGCTTCGAATATGGATACGATAGATACACTATTGTCCAATCTATTCTTTGCCTGCAGTAGGCGTGAGTCAAAATCAGTCACGCGTTGCATGTCTGCTTCGCTAAAGCTGTTTATCTCATTATTCAAAAGTGAAATCTCTTCATTTAATTGCTTTTCAATGAGCTTGCCATAAATGTAAACACCACCCACTGCCAACAACGTAGCAAACATTAAAATGTAGCTAACCAAGGTAAAGGCATAGACCTGCCTTGAAGCTGGTCCTTGCCGACGCTTGGCTGGACCACGTTTTGGTATAAAAGAATTATTAGAAAGATCAGCCATATATATTTTGTATTATACGCCCCCGACGAAAGAAAAAATGTGGGTGCTGTGGAAACTCTATTCAAACAGTCGCAAAGCGGCACCCAAAGCCACTGTGAACGATGGGCCAATCTCTTTCATAGTATCTTCCATAAAAGCTGGGTAGGCTACTTTTGAAAATGGATTAGCGGTAACAACATCCCTTCCCAGCACTTCTTTTAGGTGAGCGTCAACACCTGGGAAAGACGCCCCTCCCCCAGACAGATAAACTGAAGAGAATTTTATTCCTGTCTTATCTTCATACTCGCGAAGAACTTGATTGAATTCTCGGAACGCTCGATCATAACTACTATTATGAGCGCGCTTCATATCAGAAAAATTGTCCATCCCTTTGTTGGCGTTGTATTTTAGTTGTTCCGCCTCCTCAAAATCTATCTCTAGCACTTCAGCAATTCTTTTGGTTGCTATGGTTCCTCCAGCTCTGATGCGGTGCATACGCATCAGTAGACCCTTGCGAGCTATGTACAACTTGGAAGAAACAGCTCCGATATCGATCAGAACCATATTTTCTTCATCACTATCAAACAAGCCCCTGATAGCTGAAAAACACTCTATCTCGGTCGGTGGTTTTGTTAGGCCAGCAAATTGCATCAGGACCTTAAATCTTTCTAAGGCAGAATTTTGGATAGCAGCAATTAGGATATCTCGTTTGGTTTTTTCGCCTTTCTTGTCTTTAGCTGAAGTGGTTTCTACCTCAGCCCAATCCAAAGTAACTTCACTCAAAGAAGCGGGAATAACCTTCCTCGCCTCCACTCTTACCATAGCTCCCAGCTCGGCATCAGCGTCTGCTTCGATGCTGACATTGGTAACAAAACTTGAAGACAGAGGCATAGCAAAGACAGCTCCCCGCGCCTTGACGGCAGATTCACGGATCACATCCACCAAAGCCTCTTGTTCCTGACGAGCCTCCAAAACAACAGATTCACCCAAAGGCTTGGCAGCGTATGGGCCAAGCTGAACTTCTCCATAAGTCACCAAAGTAATAACCCCCTTTCTTTCTTGTAGCTCGACCACCTTGATTGAAGATGATCCAATATCAATACCAACCACGCCGTTTGATGGCGAACCACTTTCATTGGAGGCAAATATATTACTAAGGAATGTCATGACAAATACACTTTTAAATATTCTAGCATGCCGAATCGGTTATACTGGGCAAATATGAGGAAGTTACTCACAGTAATCTTTGATACATTTTTCCCTCCCTCCCCTAGTCAAAAAATACTGGATTCCTTTAGGGGTGAGCCGAAAAATCTATATAGCGAAGGAGTGTTTGAAAGTGTCACCTACTTGAGCCACTATCAAAACCCTTTCATCAAAGCCGCAATTAAGGAGAATAAATTTCATCACAATAAAACCGCAAGTAAATTCTTGGCTGGGATTCTAGATGAATGGGTAAAAAAGCAAGATAAAGATATTGTTTTTATACCTATACCACTCGGCAGTAACAGACAACGTGAGCGCGGACACAATCAAGTAGAGAGTATTCTTGCTAGCAGCTCTAAGCAGCTAAATATTATGAACAATCTATTGTATAGAGTGACCGAAACTACACCTCAATCACACTTACCTAGGAAGGAGAGATTGTTAAATATGCGCAATGTATTTGAGATCAAAGACATAAGGGGGATGACTGGAAAGCATATAGTAGTGATTGATGACGTGGTGACGACCGGCGCGACTTTGAAGGCGGCGCGAGCGAAGCTCGCGCCGCACCTCCCCTCTGGCACCACCATCAGCTGTGTTGCAATCGCTCATTAAAATAAGGGGCGCTTCCTTCGGAAGCGCCCCTTATTTCCCCACCTCTACCCCACCATCTCCGCCTCAATCTCTTCAACCCCGTGCTCATACTTTTCGTGTGACCAAATCAAAATCGAAGTCATCACCAAAAAACCAATCAGAATTGCAATCGTTGAATTCCAAATACTGCCATAGTTTTTCAAATTTCCATGGATACGTGGCAATAAGTCACTAGCCGCCAAAAAGAGAAGATTACCAGCCGCCAATCCTGTCAAAACCCAAACATAATCCGTCACATACTCAGACAAAACCAGCACCAATACCAGACCTACAATTATCCCGCTAGCAGAAAATAGGTTTAAAAGCGAAGCTTGCATTCTGGTATAACCAGCTCGTATCAAAACTCCAAACTCAACAATCTCCTGCGGTAACTCATGCAAAGCTAGGCCAATTGCTACCACAAAACCAATTGAAGGATCGATCAAAAACGCACCCCCTAAAATAATTCCGTCAGAAATATTGTGAACACCGTCACCAATCAAAAGTAGCAAGGCCGCCCCTTTCCGATCACAATCTTCAGCCTCATGATGATGGAAGTGCTTGTGCAACTTTTGCGATAAAACATAAAAAGAAATAAAACCAATCGCCACCACAATACCTCCCCATTCGTGAGAAGCTTCGAGTGTTTCAGGAATCAGCTCATATAAAACCAAACTCAAAAAAACTCCAACCGCAACCGGTACAGCGTATCTCTCAAAGCCAATCAACCTTTTATCGTGCCCGAAGAATAAAACACCTACCAATGAAATAAGGGCTACTAAGATGGCTGCCGCAAAAGCTTGTAATATCATAAATTAAGTTAAAATAAATATGCAACTGATTTGCATATTGCGAGTGTAGCAAATCTCTGATAAAATGCAAATTAATTGCATATGAATCTAAAACTCACTAAAAAAAGACAGATTATTCTTAATACTCTAAAGAGTCACGACGGTACCCTGTCAGCCAACGACATCCATAAACTCCTTCCCGAAATTGATATCGTTACCATTTATCGCAACCTAGATTTGTTTACAAAAGAAAAGATTATTAAACAAATCAATCTCGGCACCAACGAAGCCCAGTACGAATACCAACAACAACCCCATCATCATGCCCTCTGCTCTTCTTGTGAAAAAGTAATCCACTTCACTGCCCCAGATGAAAAGATTAGAGAACTACTAGGACTAAAAGATTTCCAGGTTGATGAAATTGAAGTGACAGTAAAAGGTATCTGTAGCAAAAGTCATTAGATCATTTGACAACATCTTTATTATTTGGAAAAGTAGGTCAGCGGCTCTTTCATAATCAATCAGGAGTTGATCATGCCTTCCTACGCAGAAGCCAGACACATTATGGGACGTAACTTTGTCGGCCCCGAATTGTCCAGCTGTTTTGGCGTCAAAACTGATTCTATAAATTCTGATGTGCCGATACCATTTAGTGAGGATGTACTTAAGGCCAGTAAAGACGATTACTTACTGGTATCAATTTTTCCGCTCTCCATAAAGCAAATGATCTTCTACCTAAGAGACAAAGGGCCAAGAATTAATACCGACTGGATGAAAAACGAAGAATTTACATCAGTTACGAACGATGGAATAGTCTGGCGACTAATCCCAAAGTTTGAACAAGACAGTCGCACGTTCCCCATAGACATTAACACCGACCACACAGCTCAAGAACTGCTCTACACCATGATTACTTATTTTTTTGCGACAAGAGAAAAACTCTTTTGGGATAAGTACGTAACCTCTAGTTCAGTGAACAGCGAAGGAGCCAGGATTTTAATTGGCTGGTTTGATCAGATTGATTTTCGTCGACATGCGCGGCGAGCGGCATGATCGATTTAAAAGCCCTCACACGGATAGATAAAACAAAATCTAGTGTGAGGGCTTTTTCTCTACAAAAAAAGAGGCGTACCAACTTGGTACGCCTCAGAACTTCTCGACTTAATTTAGCTTCTCATCTTGATAGCCACCGCCCTGACCCACCTCACGATAGATCACCTGGTCGCGGCCACTTTCTTTAGCCTCATAGAGAGCAGCGTCTGCATGGTCAACCAGCTTAACCTTGGGATTACGCTCATGCAAAACCGCAACACCAATACTGACGGTCACCTTGAACTCATCACCACACTCAGGAAAGCGCAGATTTGCTACCGCCACTCTGACTTTTTCAGCCATAACAATGACCGACTCTTTACTGATGTTGTCGAGCGCAACAACAATCTCTTCGCCGCCCCAGCGACACACAAGATCAGTTTTTCGAAGTGTGTCTTTGATAGCTTGCGCCACCTTACGGAGAATAACGTCTCCGGCAGCATGCCCAAAAGTGTCGTTGACTGACTTAAAATGATCAATATCAATCATCATCACACTGACGCTATGCTCTCCGACATCAGCGCGACGATCAGACGCTTCTCTTAGCATACTGAGCATATGCTCAAAGGAAGGCTCCCAAGCTCTCCTTGTCATCAAGCCAGTAAGCGTGTCGGTGTAAGCCAGCTTTTTGAGCTTTTCATTCTCCTCTTTAAGTTTATCCAACTTCTTGAACAAAGAATCAAATGCCCAAGCCAAGCCCGCAATCAGGACGACCGCCACAAACAGGCCACCCAACAAATATATATCAAGCTGAACATTTTCCACGTCACACCCCCAAACTGAATTGTTTTCGAGAATCTATCTCCTTATATTATATTACAAATATACCAAAAGTCAATATTTTGCCTGGCCGCTCTCAGGCCCCAGCTACACGAAGAAATGCATTTACATCCAACGCACTATTCACTCCTCAACGCATCTACCGGCTGCAGCTTAGAAGCATTACGGGCTGGATAAAGACCAAACAAAACCCCTACCGCTACCGCCACAAAGGCCGCCAAGGCAATCACCTGCCCGTTTATTATGATGGTAATAATATCGCTATCAGCAAAGATATTGTTGGCGATTTTGGCTGCCCCCAAGCTCAGTAAAATACCAATCAAACCACCCAAGCTAGTCAAAACAACCGACTCAATCAGAATCTGTAACAAGATATCTCTGTCGCGCGCTCCAACCGCCTTACGCAAACCAATCTCTTTTGTGCGCTCGGTTACTGTCGTAAGCATCATGTTCATGGTACCGATGCCGCCAACAAACAAAGCAATCCCACCAACAATTCCCAAAAAAGTACTAATCATTCCGACCGTCTCTTGTGCCGTTTCGATAAAAGACTGCGAGGTTTCGACACTAAATATTTCTTCACTATCTTCAGCCAGCTGACGAGAAGCATTTAGTGACTTGAGTATATGCTGACCAGCAATTTCAAAATACGTAGAATCTTCGAGCAACACCGCCACCGATGAAAAATTCTTTGAGTTTGTCAAAGTACCGACCGATCGCGCGTAAGGCAAAATCACTATTCCATCTCCACGAGTAAAAAGCATTGAACTGGACTCAATCACTCCGATGACTGTAAACTTTTGCCCTCCGATGGTGATGGTTTGATTGAGAACTGTCTGACTTGTTTCCTCGAGTACACTATCGGCAAAGCCATCGGAGACAACTACCACTGACTCCGTAAAATCCACATCACTCCAATCAAACACTTCACCTTCAACGATCTCGTAGCTCTGTAAATCTTCATAATCCCCCACCACCGATTGGGTAGTAGGAGAAAAATCTGTGCCAAAAGCAATCACATCAGAACGCCCGACTGACAAAGTGGCCAAGGACTTTGAAATATATGCCTGCTCATCAATCCAGCTATAGTCGGTATAAGTAATCTCTCCCGAAACACTCAAGTCTCCACTAGCGAATGAACTAAACCTGTCCATAACATTGGAAGATAGACCCTCACCAAGAGCCAACATAGCGGTAACAGAAAAAATACCAACCACAATACCGATGATAGTTAGAAACGAGCGCAAGAAATTGCTACGCAAGGCTTGAAAGGATTCTGAAATAAGAAAGTGTGTTTTCATATTATTTTTTACCAGCAGTCTCAAAAACCACCCCGTCCTTGATATTGATTACCCGATGCACTACATCAGTCAGAGATTCATCATGGGTCACAATCACAATAGTAGTGCCAAAAGTTTCGTTTAGATAAGTCAGAGAATGAATAATATTGTCACCGGTTTTTGAATCTAGGTTTCCGGTTGGCTCGTCAGCCAAAAGTAGCTTCGGCTCAGCCACCAAGGCCCGAGCAATAGCGACCCGCTGTCTTTGTCCGCCTGATAGTTGATTTGGTTTCTTGTGCCAATGTTCTTCTTCTAGAGCAGCGCGCTTTAGTGCACTGGCTACGTATTCATCATAATCGCCAGCAAAAGAGTGCTGGTATATAAGGGGCAGCATCACATTTTGGTAAACAGTCTTACCGGCCAAAAGGTGAAACGACTGAAAAATAAAACTAATATCTGTCGATCTCAATTCAGCCAACTCATCCGAACTCATCTTGCCGACTGACTTTCCAGCAAATAAATATTCACCGCTAGTAGCCACGTCGAGTCCCCCAATAATATTCATCAAAGTTGATTTGCCAGAACCAGACGGACCAAGAATCGCAATCATGTCGCCCTCATAAACACTCAAATCTATGTGATGCAGTATCGGCACCTCCAGCCCACCTTGTAGGTAGAAACTTTTTGATACATCCTTTAGTTCGATTATTTTTTCTTCTTTTACTATAGACATAGAACTATTATTCAGATGGAGCATTGTCAGGCCTTCTACCACTTCCTGGACCAAATCCAGCTTGCCCGACTACAGTAGTCTCTACAGACTCAGACAATGAAGATGCGACTAGAATATCTCCCTCACTCACGCCACTCAAAATCTCTACATAATATTCACCAACAATTCCCAGTGTCACCTCCACATCGTAAGTTTCAAGAGTCACACCATTGTCTGTACGAACAATTCCCATTCTAGCTACTTGCTCTTGCTGAGCTTCGGTCAGCTTGTCTACTACAGTCACCTTGGCTTTGCCTTGCTCATACTTTATAGCTGAAACTGGTACGCGAAGAGCGTCACTATTTTCTTTTTCCACCACTTCAATATCAGCCAGCATCCCTTCTCGCAAAATCAGCTCTGCGCTACTGCGGTCATAATCAAGCAGAGCCTGCACAGTGTATTGAGCGACACCACTAGAATCTGGCAATGAACTTATCTGTGTGATGGTCGCTTCAAAAACCGGTAGTGAAGAAAACGATGTGACTGTCACCTTTACCTTTTGACCAACAGAAACCTTGGCGACGTCGGTCGCTCCCAGGCTGAATGTAGTTAAAAATTCATCAGAGATTAAAGTTCCTAAGTCTATTGTGTCGCTAGTTCCACCGGTTGGAGTAGCTCCAGCCACTACGTTTTCCATACCTTCGACCGTACCAGAAAATGGCGCTACGATATCTCGCTCCTGCACTACGTCGTAATTATTAGACAATCTCTGCTGTGCTTCTGCCAAAGCAGTTGCTGCCTTTTCGACATTCAAATCTCGATAACTTCCAGAATCTGTTAGCTTCAAATCATCCAGTTCTTGCTCAGCATTAGCCAGACTAACCTTTGTATCAGAGATAGTTTTTTCTAAGTTGGAGACGGTTTTTTCGTAGTCAGACTTGGTTTCACCATAAGTAGCAATCTCTGTATTTGGAACATAAACCACCCACTTATCATTACCGCGACTACCATTTGGAAAAGTAATTTTCAAACCTCGTGTTCCTAGATTTATCGCTTTACCAAAAATCAAAGGCTCTGTCATAGACTCAAGTCCACTAACTCGGAAAGACAGCCCCGAATCCGAACCAGAGTTGTAAACCTCGATTACATACTGACCCTGAATGTCACTTACATATCGGCCAGATAAAGCTGGCTCTACTCTATCGTAGAGTGCCGTATATCTATCTTGATGCGCCGCCGCCTCTAAATCTTCATTCAAGAAATCTCGATACGCATCCTCAATATCTTGCTCTGTATCTGCAATCGTTTTCTTGTATCCTGTTATTTGATTTTCCTTAGTACGAATCTGAGTGTTTGGATCATTAACATTTTGCTCTGCTTCTTCTAGAGCCAGCTTTGCCGAAGCAACCGAAACTTGAGATGACTGAGTATCGACGTACGCATCACTCTTATCAAAAGATATCAAAACATCTCCAGCTTCGACATGTCCGCCGTTACTGGCATTTACTACATCAATCCGGCTGAGTTGTTTGTACACATCGATTTCTAGTTTTTGGGCTGCCACGATATCTCCTGTAGTCTGAATTCCTGACGTAACTACTCCCCGCTCGACTGTGCTGACCACATAAAATGATTTTGCGTCAGCAGCCTCAGAGTCACCCGAAGAGAAAAAATAATAAATCCCACCGATTGCAACTACAGCCAACAATAACGGCCACTTAAATCTCCCAACTAAACTTACAAAATTCATAATTATCTTTTTATCTCCTCATCAAATAAAACTGGTCGCTCGTTTGCACCTTTTTCCATAAACTGCCCACCCTTTCTGCCCGGCATAGGCGGCAACTCATCTCCTGTGTGAGGCCGTACACCAACTGCCTCGATAACTCCATTTTCTAATTTTCCAAACACAAATACTGTGTCGCCGACCTCATAAACCGACCCCGGCTTTTGCCTAGTCGCACTGCTTATCTCTACCCGAATCATTTCTCCCTTATCAGACTCGATCACAAACCCAGAGTCTGTAACCTCAATAACAGTTCCAAGCACAAGACCCTTTGGTCTTTCCCCCGCAAGAGAGCGATACACCGGAGCCACACCAGGTAGATTGTGTCTCTCTGCAAAATTCTGAATATTGCGGTGCATTGGAGTCTGCTGTATCAAGAGGGAGCCAAGAAGAGCAAATACAGTCACACCAATCATAGAAAAAACGAGCGGTCGCTTGTAGCTAAATGAATACTGACTAACCAACAAATACAGAAGTAACAAAAATACTAAGGTGAACGATATCAATATCCAAGGAGAAGACATTACAAAATAACTCAATCCGACAAAACCAAAACTCGGTGTAAACCAAACTCCGGTTTGATGCAAAGAAAAGAACAAAAAGCTCAAAAGATAAACTGCGAGCAAAGCAACGATGATTGTTCCAAGCACAAAAAGAACTGTCTTCAAAACAAAGTGCCAATGCGGCTTCATGTCTAGCTCACCAGTTTTAATTCTTTCTAGAATATTATTTTTAAAATCGTTCATACTAATTATTTTCTTCGTTATATAATTCTCGCAACTTTTGTCTTGCTCTAGTCATCCTGACACCAACCGATGAAACTGAAATTCTCAACACATCACTAATTTCTGCATAACTAAGCTCTTCATAATAATGCAAAACTACGACTTCTCGATACTTCGGGGACAGCTTATCAATCACCTTTTCCATCTCCACTTTTAGCTCTTCATTCAAAGTGTCAGCATCAGACGTTTCTTTGGCTGGCAAAAACGGTAATACAATATCAGCATCAAATACCCCAAAACCAACTCTTTGTTTTCGTTTTAATTCATTAACAAAAGTATTGTGAGCGATACGGTAAATCCAAGGAGAAAAACGTAGACTAGGGTCAAAGGACTGAATATTGGTATAAGCCTTAATAAAAACATCTTGTACCAAATCGTCGACGTCTTCTTTCAGACTCAAAAATCTCCGCGCGTAACGCTTCAACTTCAATTCATAGCGAGAAATAATCTCACCAAAAGCTTCGGCTTCTCCCGACTGAATCGCTTCGGCTATTTTTTCATCTGACAGTTCAGTCATGGTTACTTTATTATTACACCGTTTGAGCATTATTATTACAAAACACGACCTAGGTCGTGTTTTGTTTGGCTATTTATTTACTAGCGAGTCTTGCCTGGTCGCCCTTCACCTCGTCCTCCTTGGTCACCTTCTCCCATTTGTCCATGACCTTTTCCATGCCCCTTCCCCATTTTTTCGATTCCTAGCTCATCCATGATTTCCTTTGCCGCCTCTCTGTCGCCAGCCTCCATCAGCTCATGAGCTTCAGCAAACTTTTCGAAGTCAGCCTCAGAAGTAATATTTTCTGCTAGAGGCGAATCTTCGATTGCTGTTTTGAAAGCTTCATAATCTCCAGCTTCAATTGCAGCCTTTACCTCTGCCCGATTTTCTTCTCGAGCTTCATGCATAGCTTCTCGGATAGACTGCATCTTTTCTTCATCGAGTCCGGCATCTTCTAGAATCTGCTTAGCTTCTTCGCGCGATTCTTCACGAACTTCTTTAGCTTGCTCTAGAGCGCTCAGCTGTGTGTCGGTTAGATCTATATCCAACTTTTCTGCCCAGTCGCCGCCGGTAAAAGCACTTGCTCCGGTCACGGTCACAGCAAAGGCTGCTACTGGAATTAAAATATTTTTCATCATAATAATTTATGTTCAATTTGTTTTCGTTTTTATAAGTTGAGACAAACAAGCAAGCGGGCGAAATGTGTTTTAGGAATAATCCGATATTTTAAGTGTGCCGCTACCCGTTTTCTGCCTCACCTATTACTACACCAGTATGGCTCCCTTATTACATTTTGAAAAATAAATCTCCCAAACAAAAACAGACACTTTCTTGGTGTCTGTTTTAAAGAAAAATTATGTATTGGCCGTGTGATAACTTTTTTTATCCTTATTCAAATTGTAGACCTTGTAGACTTTAAAGATTTGTAAGAAACGCAAGAGCGCCAAATTACCAATAAAGTGCGGTGCTAGTAGAGAGACAATCACCATCGCGTTTATGATGGAATAGGCAGACAAAAATTTCTTATCTGGAATATACACAAAGACCGAACGCAAAGTGAACTCCATCAAAAACAACATTCCAAAAATAATTTCTGCATCGCGAATCAAATCATGAAAATTTTCACTGGCATGAAAATAGTTAAAGTGTTCCGCTACATCTAGCGCAAACACCCCTATCAAGAGAAGATTAATCAATAGCAACCAGTTATTTAGTATGTAGTTTTCTCGAGTTCCAATGTCGAAAGCATTATCGACAGTCTGCAACACTTCTAATTTTTTCTCCGGAAAAGGCATATGTTTGACATATTAACACATGGTCGAGCAGCTTAACTCGTAGAGCAAAGTTGTTACTTGTTTAATATCAATAGCTTGGCGGATGGTCTCGAGTTAGAACTGTGGGTGGTCAAGGTGAGCTTGCCCGATTTAGTTTTTTCAGATTTAGAATTGATAGTGTCTCGAGCACTAATCTGCCAATCTGGCCTGCTGAAGATTTGGGCCGAAATGTTGTTTTGCTAAATCATTAATAATATCTTCTACGCCATAGTAGGGTACTGTTTCCGTGTAAGTATTTATTGTTGCTTCCTTACGATATTTAATCCAATTCTCATCATCTATTGCCGTGTCAGAGTACAAATCAATATTATCAACTGTGTTGTAACTCGGGTCTAGAGGAGGCCAAGAAGGAGCAGCCCCAGCTTGATTTGTTGAAAAAATAAATGACTGGTAATTTCCAGGCCTGCCTGCATAATACGACTCAAAATAGTAAAACTGATTAACACCTGCGGAGTAAGTAGCGTATACAGGATTACCTCTGAACATCGTATCTAACTCGCTGTATAGTGTTTTACCCAATTCAACTACCAAAGGCTTTTCTACATCTGCGTACCAAGGTCCGAATTCAAATTTAGGATTAAATCCAGACTTTCTTGTAGTCACCGAGTAATAAATGACTATTTTATTCAAGTTAACAGCTGCTTCCACATAATAAAGTGGATTTACAAAAATATATTCAATAACCTCATCTGATAATTGATTTACAAATGTGTATTCACCTAAAACATCTTCAAATTTTGTTATTGGAGAACCTGCGTTTAATTCTCTAATATTTCTATATTCCTCTGTTGCATCTACTGAATGCGTCGCTGGAACTACTCCACTGTCGAAATATGTCGGTTCGTTTATCTGACTTATATTTTCACTTGGGCTATCGGTTGTAATTACAAATAAAATATATCCGCCAACAACTGTTACAATAATTCCTGCCAAGATAGCACTTTTGTTCTCACTCCAAAAAACAAGTGTTGCTTCCTTAAAATTATTCAATTTGTTAATTAAAAACTTCACAGTATCGTACTTATTATAACGTAGCTAGCACGAAACATAGTGTCTCGTGCTAGCTCTAAACGGCGGAGGATGAGGGATTCGAACCCTCGGAACCGGTTAGGGTTCGGCAGTTTAGTAAACTGCTGCTTTCAGCCACTCAGCCAATCCTCCAGACGCACATTCTACTACAAAAATTGTAATTTATGAATTTTTGGGTTGGTAGGTGGTATGGGGCGGAAAGCGAAACTTTCCGCCCCATACCACCCACCCCATAATCAAAAACACATTGATTGCCAAAACCGCCGCGGACCCTTGGGTCCGCGGCTTTTTCTATACCAAGCTCAAAATTCAATCAATTCTACTGTAGTAGCTCACCCAAAACTGGATACACTCGATCAGCTATTATTTTATAACCAGCATCATTTGGATGAATCGTGTCAGACATAAGTCCTGGCTTCCCTATTAAGCCATCGAGCACATCCGACACATAAGCCACATTGTGCTTTTCAGCCAAATCTTCAAACTGACTTTCGTAACCATCGTGCAATATCCCACCGCGCACTCCAAGCAGAAGCACTATCGCACCAGACGCATGAATCTCTTCAATGATAGTTTCTAGATTTGAAAATGTCTCCTCAGCTGGAACATTTTTAAGGTAATCATTTCCACCAAGAAGGACAATCACAATTTTTGGATTGCTGTCCACCACCTGACTCATTCGAGCGAGAGCGTCTTTGGTGGTGTCGCCACTTTTTCCGAGATTGATAATTGGCTCACCAATCTGCCTAGACAAAACAGCAACAAAATCATTCCCCTCGCTCGCACCCACCCCCTCAACCAAACTGTCACCGAAGGCTACTACACTAGTGCCGCTTGATGGATAATTTGTAACACTGTCTGAACCACTAAAGAAAAAGTAAGCCAAGAATGCAAAACTAATACCAGCAAAAATAAGAATGTATTTCACCTAAAAACTATAGCAGAAACTGAGAGATTATGTGGCGGAAATCAGGCAGCAAAAAGCCGCAACTATAGTTGCGGCTTTTTGCTGCCTGATTTCCCCTACTTCACCTCAAAATCAAACATCATGCCAGAGTGCAAATGCTCGGCGATATGACAATGCGCCATCCATTTTCCTGGATTGCTCATATCAACCAAAATATCGAATGTCTGTCCTTTAGGGATCAATACCGTATCTTTCCACTGCATATTTTCGTTCACCTCCCCATTTTCGGCTAGCACGACAAATCTCTGTCCATGAAAATGAATCGGGTGCTGCATTGGATGCATTCCGTTTTCATCATTATGAATCCGAACCTTTACCATGTCTCCTTTTTCAAACGTCCAATTTATCTGGTGATTACTGAGGCCAGTATCAACCTCCTCTATCACCCACTCAATATTCTCGTCAGTACTCATCCTATTCATCATAGCCATATCATCTTCCCATTCGATACCATCCTCACCATGCTCGTCAGAGTCTTCTCCAGCGTCTTCAAGGTAAGACTCACAACCGGACATTTGTGGCATCATTTTGCAGTGCTCACGCATCATACTGTCGTCCGCCGCATCCCCCATCATTCCCATACCAGTCCCACCACCACTCATATCTTTCATCATCTCACCCATCATGCCTTTCATTTTGATATCAAGACGAAGACTTTTATCTGGTTTCTTAGTCAAAAGTGCATCGATACCAGAGCGCAAGTCAGCATAATCCGCCTCATTTCGACGCAGCTTCATAAAGTCTGCCCTGCGGTTAGCTTGAGAAGCTTCTACCGTCACTGTACCGATAGTTTTTCCTCGGTGCTCAATCGCATAAATACCAGGAGTATCGTAGTACAACTCAATCACATACCGCTCGGCTGGAGCAATGATTTGATGTTCAATCATTTTTTCTTGTTCAATTCGTCCAATATCTCCACCCACGAGTTTCATTTCTGCCCCTTCAAATTCAAGCTGAAAAGTACGTGTGTTGGCCACATTAGTAATAAAAGCACGAGTGATTTCGCCCGCCTTTACCGTCAAACTGTAGTCTTCTTTGTCATTGATGAGCAAGGTGTCTCCAAAACGCCCCATCAAAGTATTGGTCACTACACCTTCAACAAAATCTCCGTCCTCGAGAATATCGTCGACAATCAAATACTCTTCCTGATCGACCTGATTCCAATACCCATCTTCTTCTACAACAAAGTTTCCGTACAGACCCATTTCTTGTTGATAGTCTTCACGCACATGAGGATGGTACCAAAAGACACCGGTGTCTGGGAATTCCAACTCATAAGAAAAACTTTCACCGACAGGTATAGATGGTGTAATCGGGACAGCACCATCCATCCTCCAGTCACCACGCAGTCCATGCGAATGAAGTGCCGTCTCCATATCAATTTTGTTGGTGAAGTTTATGGTTACCTTGGCACCTTTTTGGACTTTCAAAACTGGGCCAGGGATTTGGCCATTGTAGGCCAGCCGCTTCACCGTCCGATTCCCCACCTCCTGACTCACTATCGTTGCTTCCATGTCATATGTGTCACCATCTTTTAGCTCCACTATTTCAGTGGGTTTAATGGGATCAACTTCATGATCTCCAAGCTTGGTTAGGTCAGCTCCTTTTCCTTCTCTTTCGCCCGACATCATATCCATGTGACGAGAGATGCTCACATCATGATTGCCTGAATACCACCCCACTCCTATCAAGAGGATTGATACTATAAATATAGTTACGTATTTCATATTTTTAACCTTCTGTTTTTACTACGTTTGCACTAAACCTTAATTCAATCCTTGGCGTTTCGGCTGAGTTGGTTTCCAGATGTAGTGTTCGAGTCACTGGACCAGTGCCGTTTGGGCCGTGTGCAAGTGGATCGTAAATAGCTTTTACCTTCTCTTCACCACCAGCTGGAATAATCACATCTTTCACTTCACTACTATGCATACCAAAAGTAAATCCAGCAATCTCACCTTCTGTGCATCCACAACTAGTAACAGCTTTCTTGATTACTACCGCTTCGGCACCTTCATTCTTTAGAGTGTAGTCAGTACTTACTTTACCGTCAAAAATCTCAATATCACCAAAGTCATATGGTTGCTCGAGCACAATAATTTTCGAAGCGGATGGTTTAGCATTTGCCAGACCCATAGTGTCACTACCTTGATCTGAAGTCAGGCCTAAGTATCCGAGCAGCACTACCACCAATCCAATTGCTCCAATTGTAAATTTGTTCATGGTTTATTAATTACTATTTTAATTATTCACCTTCAATAATATCCACTTGAACAGCCACTTCTACCTCTGGATTATTCGGATCATTTGTCGGAATAAAGACTGTACGCTTAAAAACATCCAATGGTTCTTCATGGAAGTCAGGGTCAAACACTACCGTTACGGCTGTAAATTCACCCGGTGCTAGCGATTGATTAGTGATACTTGCGCTCGTACAGCTACAACTTGTTGTAAGTGTCCCAATAGTCAGTGTTTCTTCTCCAGTGTTGGTGAGAGTGAAATTAGTTGTAACAGTCCCACCAAATTGTGGAATGACACCAAAGTCATGTAGCGTACGATCTACTGACGCACGTGGCCCAGATACCACTTCCTCAGTCATGTCCACACCTGAGTTTATTGCTGGCCCGGTATACGGTCCGGTTTTAGTCAACGGATAACCATCTTCTTCCCAGTGCACCATCCCGCCAGCCACGCTGGCAATATTGGTATACCCTAGTGACTTCATAATGTCGTAAGCTGTCTTGCTTCTCGCGCCACTGCGACAGTAGAGGATAATCTCTTTATCTTTTGCATCTTCTCCTAGACCAATCGCAGCAAGCGACTGTTGTGATAATTCTTGCACTGGTAGCAAGAGAGCATTTTCTAGATGCAATTCTTCGTATTCTTCTAATGTACGGACATCAAGCAAAACCACCTCTTTGCCTGACTGCACTTTTTTCACAACAGAAGCCGGACTTACTTCATATGATTGAAGCACATCATTATGTTCACCTGCTTCACCGTGACCACCAATTTCCTTTACCGCATACCACCCTACTCCTATCAAGAGAAGTACGGCTAGCATGACAAAAATAATTTTCTTTTTCATTCTAAACTTTTTTAACTTTTAAAGTAAAACCTTACTCTAGTTAAAGTTAAAAAAGTTTTGGATTTAGAATTCCCCTGGCAAAAAGTTCCTGTAGCGGATGGAGTGAAACCAAAGAGGGGTTTGTTTGTCTATAAATAATCCGCCTTTGGGAAAGCAATTTTTGATAGGAAAAAAGTAAGTGCGGTGCAATTGAAAGAAGTAAAATTGCTGCCAGCGAACCAAGCAATGAAGCGCTAGCCGGCACCAACATCATAAAATCAGACTGCCAAGCTGCTAGGTGGTCGAAAATATCCATCGAACATACAACCTCACCATGCGACATAAACGGACAGGCCGACACACTTCCACCGTCACCCATATCCATTCCCATAGAAATATGAAACAACCCTCCAAACAAAGTAAAGACAAAGAGAGACAGTAAAATGATTGCTGAAAATCTTCTTAACATAATCTTAGCTTTAGTGTATCAAAATTACCTAAATATGTAATACG
>JAGQMJ010000039.1 GCA_020428685.1 Candidatus Kaiserbacteria bacterium | reverse complement strand
AAACCGTGAGGAACGCAAAGCAGAAATAGAAGCAAACCATGAAAAGAGGCAGGCAAATATAGATGAACGGAAAGCAGCTTTGGAGGTCCGAGCGCAAGAGAGAATCACAAATCTTGCCGCCAACATGAGCAACCGTATTGATGCAATCACCGAACGTATCCAGAACATCATCGACCGACTAGATACCAGAATCGTAAAATTACGAGAACTCGGTCTAGATACTTCTGAAGCTGAAGCTTCATTGGAATCAGCTCAAGATTCACTTTATGCTGCTATCTCAGAAATTTCAAACATAGACGTAGACGTTGCGGCCGCTGTCGGAAGTGAAGATGCTAGAGCTGGTTGGGCAACAGTTAAAGAAAAGTACCTAAGTGTAAGAAACCACATCAAAACTGCACACACACAATTACGAGCCACCGTGGCCGCTCTCAAAACTGCAGCAGTTGAAATGAAGGACACCCGAGGCTCAAGTGAAGCTGTCAGAATGGACGCCGAGACTGAAGTAGAAGCAAATTAATAACTAACATCATCAATATGAACGAAGAAAAAAACGCTCAAGTGCCAGATTTCTCAGGAGAAGAAATGAAAATGCCTGAAAACACTGATGTTCAGCCAGAAGAACAGGCTGAATCAACCGTTGTAAGTAAGCCACTATTGATTGGATTAGCGGCTGTTCTTGTGGCTATTTTGGCCGGGATGTACTTTTGGTTTGCTGCAATGAATACTGTGCCTGAACCAGCTCCAGTACGCCCAACCCCAGAACAAAACAATGAACCAGAGAGCACAACTGCCGAAGCTCAGGTTGAGACCATGCAAGCAGTCAGTACTTCTGACGAAATTGCTGCCATCGAGGCAGACGTAGAAGCTACCAACCTTGATTCACTTGATGCAGAACTAAACGCAATCGACGCAGAGCTTGAAGCAGCTTTGCAAGAATAAGGTAAATTTTGAAAAAGGCGGGATTCACTTCGTGAATCCCGCCTTTTTCATTACCACCAAAAGATTTGCATTTTTCTGATAGTTTCGTACACTGGCCAGCACTATGTCACATTCACACACAGTAGATTTCAAAATTGCCTTTAAGGTGGAAGAGCTACCAGACTCACAAGTTAAAATTTCTGGTGAACTACCTTACGCCGAACTAGAAAGCGAGCGAAAGGCCGCTATCGTAGCCCTAGGAAAGCACGTTGAATTGGACGGCTTCCGCAAAGGTCACGTACCAACTCCAGTACTAGAAAAGCATTTAGGAGAAATGACCATCATGGCAGAAATGGCTGAACGGGCAATCGCTCATGCATATCCTCACATTATTGATGAACACAAAATCGAAGCTATTGGCCAGCCACAAATTGAAGTGACAAAAATCGCACCTGGCAACCCACTAGCCTTTACCGCTACAGTAGCAGTAATTCCATCTTTCAAACTTCCAGACTACGCAGCTATCGCCAAGGACGTAAACAAAAAGCGACCAACAGACGATGTGACTGAAGATGAGCTAAACGAAAAGATTAAGGAGATTCAGACACAGAAGAAAGCTTACGAAAGAATGCAGGAACTTTCACAGCAGTCAGCTGAAAGTAAAGACGGTGAGACTGACTTACCAACACCAGAATCAGAAGCTGCTAAAAAAGCTGATGACAAGGACGCTCCCCTACCAGAGTTGACCGACGAGTATGTAAAAACACTTGGCCAGCCTGGGCAATTTGAAACAGTTGAAGATTTCAAGACCAAGCTACGCGAACATCTAGAGATTGAGAAGAAGCAGAACAACCTAGCAAAGCACCGAGCTGATATCACTGACGGCATTATCGACAAGACTGAAATCAAGCTACCGAAGATTTTGATTGATTCAGAAATCAACCAGATGTTTGCTCAAATGCAGGAAGACCTGAAGCGTTCCGAACTAAAGATGGAAGATTACTTGACTCACATTAAGAAAACCAAGGAGGAACTAGCTGCAGAATGGACACCAGCTGCTGAAAAGCGAGCCAAACTTCAACTCATCCTAAACGAAATTGCAAAAGTTGAAGAAATCGTTCCAGACAAAGAAGCACTCGAGGCACAGACCAAGGAACTGATGGAAAGATTTAAAGATGCTGACGAACACCGTGTACGACTATACGTTGCATCAGTACTTCTTAACGAAGCAGTGATGAAGGGATTGGAAACAAAGTAGTGAAGTGAGGAAAACGGGCGGGGGCCTTCGGCCCCCGCCCGTTTTCTTTTACCCCACCCAAAATAAACACAACTCAAGTTTGCAAATTTTTCACTATGGGTCTAATATAAAAATATGGGTACGTTAAACAACAATTCAATTATCCTAGTGCTGGAGCAATTCACACTGTGGGGTGTTTGATGTTTAAGTACACATGAGAAACACCCGGTCGTTACCGGGATTTTTATTTCTCAATTTTTGTTCTTTGAAGAAAGGAGACGACCATGACGACTACTACTGACTGGCTGGAAAACGATGGTGACAGTAACAATGACGCTTCAGCCCTAGCAAGGTTTACCTGCAACTTAAAGCCCAAAACAGACGAGTGTACCCAGTGCATATCAGATGGTGGTTGCCGGGCAGATGAACACGGATGTGTTTCAACCCTGTCAGACGCCTACGCAGAAACTGCAGTAAGACTTTCGAACTTCGGGTCCCCCTCGTAGTCACGATCAAAATATGGCAAGCCGCCCCTCTTTGGGCGGCTTTGTTTTTTCTGCAATTTTGGTACGATTGCTACGTAGTAACTATTCGGGTAAAACCAACCAAAAACTCAGACAATCACAACTACAGACCAAGCCAAAATATTACTACATCAACATTGCTTACTTAATATGAATATTATGAAATCACAACAGACAAACATCACCGATCAGCTGGTACCGATGGTAATCGAAAAGACAGTTGGGGGCGAGCGCGCTTTTGACATCTATTCAAGACTGCTGAAAGAAAGAATTATTTTTGTCACTGGCCAAATCGAGGACCACATGGCCAACCTAATCGTGGCTCAACTACTATTCCTAGAGGCAGAAGACCCAAAGAAAGATATCTTCTTGTACGTCAATTCCCCTGGTGGAAGCGTGACCGCTGGACTATCAATCATCGACACCATGAACCACATCAAGCCCAACATTGCTACTGTCTGCGTCGGAATGGCCGCTTCTATGGGAGCATTGATTCTTTCTCAAGGCGAAAAAGGTAAGCGTTTTATTCTTCCCAATGCCGAGGTAATGATTCATCAACCTAGTGGCGGTGCTCACGGCCAAGCTTCAGATATCGATATCACTGCTAAGAACATTCTAAAAATGCGTGATCGACTAAACAAAATGCTAGCCAAAGCCACCAACCAGAAACTAGCAAAAATTCAGACTGATGTAGACCGAGACTTCTTTATGGACGCCGACGAGGCCAAAGCCTACGGAATCGTTGATAAGATTTATAGTTAGGGTTAATCAGGTGATTAAAATTCAAGCGGCGCCGTCGAAGACGGCGCCGCTTGAATTTTACAAACCGCCATTACTCTAGTACAGTTCATCTGTACATTACAGGATTAAGAAATAAAAAATATGCCACCAGAAATGTTTACGGTTGCGTTGGTATTTACTTTATTTCTCGGTATTGGGGCTGGATATTTTGTGCGCTACCTGCACGCTCAAGGAAAGAAAAATTCGATTGAAATACAATTAAAGGAGCGAGAAATTAAAGCCGAAAAAGAAGCTTTAGAAATTATTGAAGAGGCTGAAGCTAAAGCAGAACGTATTGAGAATGAAGCTAAAAACCAAAGAAAACACCTAGAAGAAAAGTTGGAACAAAAGGAAGAAAGACTAAACAAACGCGAGGAATTTTTTGATGAAAGACAGATTGATATTGATTCGCAGAAAGAATCCCTCAGAGAAAAGGTTGAACAAATCAAATCAATCAAGGCTCAACTGGACAGCCGAGTCGGAGAAGTAGACAAAAAACTCGAAGAAGTATCGGGACTGACTAAAGAAGAGGCCGCTGAACGACTAATCAAAATAGTCGAAGTAGAGCAAGAGGATTCTTTGCGCTCACGCATCACAAAGATAGAACAACAAGGTGAGGAGCTCTACACCGAGAAAGCACAAAATATACTTTTGGCCGCCATTCATCGCATCGGTAACAATCTTTCACCCAACCTAATGACCGCTCATGTAGAGATTCCGAGCGACGATCTAAAGGGCAAAGTCATCGGGAAAGAGGGCCGCAACGTTCGCGCTTTCGAGCGAGCCACTGGAGTAGATGTCATGATTGATGAATCACCTGGCTACATCGTACTATCTTCATTCGACCCAGTTCGACGAGAGATTGCCCGAGTGGCACTAGAGGCCCTACTGAAAGACGGACGCATTCAGCCAGCCAAAATCGAAGAAGAGGTAGACAAAGCTAGAGCTGAGGTCGGCAAGGTGGTACGAGCCATGGGCGAAAAGGCCGCTTTTGAAGCCAACGTCCCCAACCTTCATCCAGATCTCGTTGCCATTCTTGGTCGACTTCACTTCCGCACCAGCTACGGACAAAACGTCCTTTGGCACTCGGTTGAGATGTCGCACATTGCCGCTATCATCGCTGCCGAAACCGGAGCCGATGTGGCCATCGCTCGCGCCGGAGCATTACTACACGACATCGGTAAGACAGTCAGTCAAGAAGTAGCCGGCACTCACGTCGAGATTGGTATTCGTATCCTAGAAAAATACAACGTGGACAATCGTGTCATCCTAGCCATGCGCGCCCACCACGAAGAGTATCCGTACGAAACCCCTGAATCAATCATCGTTCAAGTAGCAGATGCTATCTCAGGCGGTAGACCGGGGGCACGTAGAGATTCAATCGAAAACTACATCAAGCGACTAACCGAGCTTGAAGGTATTGCGACCAAGCTAGCTGGTGTAGACAGAGCCTTCGCTATCGCTGCTGGCCGCGAAATCAGAGTTTTGGTGAACCCGACGACATTAAATGATTTTGAAACCAACACCCTAGCGCGCACTATCGCCACAACCATCGAATCACAACTCAGATATCCAGGTGAAATCAAAGTGCATGTGATACGAGAA
>JAGQMJ010000038.1 GCA_020428685.1 Candidatus Kaiserbacteria bacterium | reverse complement strand
GTGGGAGATTTACCAAGACATACAAAATCAAAGATTGGGTGTTTAGTCGGCAGCGGTATTGGGGTGAACCGATTCAGATTGTGCACTGTGAGAAGTGTGGGCCAGTAGCCTTGCCTGAAGACCAGCTTCCTTTGACTCTGCCTGAGGGGGAGAATTATGAGCCGGCCGGCGACGGCCAGAGTCCTTTGGCGACTATTGAGGGCTGGGTGAATACAGAATGTCCAGAGTGTGGCGGAGCCGGCCGGCGAGAAACCAACACCATGCCACAATGGGCAGGTTCATCTTGGTACTACTTGCGTTACATGGACAACCAGAATGACAAAGAGCTGGTTTCTAAGGAAAATGAAAAATACTGGGCGCCAGTCGATGTGTATGTAGGAGGCGACCATGCTGTTCGTCATCTTATCTATGCTCGTTTCTGGCACAAGTTTCTCTATGATATCGATGTAGTGAGTACTATCGAGCCATTCCAAAGACTAGAATTCCTTGGCTTCATTTTGGCTGAAGACGGTCGCAAGATGAGTAAACGGTGGGGAAATGTTATTAACCCAGACGATATCGTGAAGATTGTTGGAGCAGACACACTGCGTGTTTACGAAATGTTCATGGGGCCATTTGAAAATACTATCGCCTGGTCTAAGGATGGACTCGTAGGGGCGCGGCGTTTCCTAGAGAGAGTGAATGGTCTTGATGAACACATCTCTGAAGCAGAACCAGCCGAAACCACAACCCAGCTACACAAGACCATCAAGAAAGTTAGCGAAGATATCGAGGGATTCAAATTCAACACGGCTGTCAGTGCGATGATGATTTATCTAAATCAGGCCGAAAAAACCGGACTCACCAATGAATCATACAAACTATTCCTACAGCTATTAGCTCCGTTTGCACCACACTTGGTAGACGAGCTATGGCAAGAGGCAGGGCAGGGAGAAACTATCCACCTAACAAAATTCCCAGCTTACAATCCAGAATTAGCCAAGGATGCTCTTGTCACAATTGGCTTGCAAATCAACGGTAAAATGCGGGGCGAAATCACTGTTTCTCCAGAAGCCAGTGAGGAAGAAGTGATGAAAGAGGTGCAGAGTAACGAGTCGCTATCAGGTAAAATTGATGGTCTAGAGGTAAAGAAAGTTATCTACGTACCGGGTAGAATTCTAAACATTATTGTCGCTTAGCATGTGCTATACTCAAAGTGTTGACCAATTGCTACGAACATGTTATAAATTCGACCACGCATTGATGATTTCTCAATCAAAACCAAACTTCACAACGAATATTTATGATTTCATTTAAACCAAAACAAGTAACGAAAGCTTTGCTAGAGGTTCTGCCTGAGCGAGCACGTGACGTCCTTGAAAAACGTTATGGACTCGGAAAAGACGGCGAGACTTTTACACTGGAAGCAATTGGACAGTCTTACGGGATTACACGTGAGCGTGTTCGTCAGATTGAAAACTACGGCATCCAATCAATCCAGAAGTCAGACGTGTACAAAAAGCACTATGACCTTTTTATTGAAATGCAAAAATTAATCGATCAGCTAGGTGGCGGATTGATTGCTGAGCATGTTCTATTGGAGGAACTTAGTAGCGACCCAATGACAAGGAATCATCTTTATTTCATACTTGTAGCTGGAGACCCTTTCTATAAGAGTAAAGAAAACCCTCAATACGCTCACCGATGGTTCACAGAACGAAAAGTGGCTGACGCAGTAGAAAAAGCTCTTCGAAATGTCCACAAGGGCCTAAATCGTGACGAGCTTGTCAGTGAAACTGAAATCTTGAACCGATTCAGAAATGAACTAATCGAAATCGCAGACAACCAAGACGAAGAAGTCTTGAAACGATGGTTGATGATTTCTAAGCAAATTGGCCGCAACCCACTAGGAGACTGGGGTCCAGCCGACAGCCCAAATATCCGTGTGAAGGGAATTCGGGACTATGCTTACCTAGCAGTTAAGCGTCATGGTTCTCCAATGCACTTTAGAGAAGTAGCTGAAACCATCAATGAACTATTTGATCACAAGGCTCACATTGCTACTACCCACAACGAACTAATCAAAGATGAAAGATTTGTACTGGTTGGACGCGGACTATACGCTCTGACAGAATGGGGTTACACAGCTGGAGTTGTGAAAGATGTTTTGCGAGAAATCCTATCTCAAGAAGGTCCACTTTCAAGAGAGGAGCTCATCGATAAAGTTCGCAAGGAACGTTACGTAAAAGACAACACAATCTTGGTCAATCTACAAGATACAAATCTTTTCCGAAAACTTGCCAACGGAACTTACGCAGTTGCTGAATAGCGACTTATACACAAAAGCGCGGCGGAACAAATGTTCCGCCGCGCTTTTGTAATAGTGTACAATATATTCACATGGGTGATTTTTTCAAAACAGTTTTTGGAGCCTTTGCTGGGCCGATTTTTTTGTTTGTTGGGATAGGAGTGATGTTCTACTCTTTTAGTCTTTTTGACATAGACATCAGACCAAATCTATCTGTTGTTTTTGCACTATCACCAATCTGGCTACCTTTTGTTTTGTTTTACATCGTATTTGAACAATGGAAGTATTACACTCAAGCCAAATTCGTCTACGATAATGGCCGCACGACTCTGCGTATCAAACTGCCGCAAGAGGTTTTAAAATCACCAGAAGCAATGGAAAGTGTATTAGCACAAATCCATACTCCCAACTCTCCGGACAACCTTCAACAAACCTACATAGACGGGCGACACCCGCTCATCAGTAGTCTTGAGATTGTATCTATCGGCGGAGAAGTGCGCTTTTATGCCAATGTGCCAACTAAGAAAGTAAAGAATTCTCTCGAGGCACAGCTCTATGCTCAATACCCAGGAATAGAGGTGGTAGAAGAAAAAATCGATTATGCTGCGGAGGTTGTCTGGGACCCAAAGAAGTGGGACATGATTTCGTTTCACCTCACCAAGAAAGGTGATGACGTGTATCCAATAAAAACCTACATCGATTATGGGATGGACAAACTCCCTAAAGAAGAACTTAAGTTTGAACCAATGGCACCGATGCTAGAACATCTAGGAAAGGCCAAGCCATCTGAAAGACTCTGGATTCAGATTTTAATGAAGCCGCACGCCAAACAAGACTTTAAGTCAGGAAGCTTAAAGGCAACCGGCACTTGGGAAACAAAAGGGAAGGCAGAGGTGGACAAGATTATGGGGCGAGATAAAGGTATCGCACTAGAAGAGACCGACAACCGTCCAGCCCTTACCATGGCCGAACGCGACACCATTGCCGCTATCGAGCGCAATACCGGCAAGTACGCTTATGAGGTAGCTATTCGTGCTATGTATATAGCCGAAGCTGGAAAGTTTGACCCAGAAATGATCAGTCCTATGTTGCGCTCGTTTTCTCAAAACGACATTATTGGACGAAATGGAATTGGAGTTAGATGGCGCACAGACTTTGACTACAACTTTTTTTCTGATTATTCAGGCAGAAGAAAGATCGCCATGAAAAAGCGCGAGCTGGAAGAATACAAGAAACGTTATTATTACCGCAGTGATGCCAAAAACTTCGCTGACACACCAAAGATTATGTCAGTAGAGGAACTAGCAACCATCTTCCACATCCCAGGAACATCAGTAGTAACCCCAACTTTGACACGAGTCGAATCAACTCGAAAAGAAGCCCCAGCAAACTTACCAATTGGATAATTTTTCCGCATGACCGAAGAAACAAATCAATTTACACCGAACTCAATCACAGAAGATGTTGGAGTAGCACCGAAGAAAAGAGTTTTATTGAAGCTGGTTCTCGCGGTACTCGCTTTTGGCTTACTCTTAGCTTTGCTTTTGGTTTGGCGAGTAATAAGCCTTAATCAACCAACGCTAGATTTCCCAGTTAATCAGCCAATCATCATTGAATCCGGCACTGAAGTTAGGGGGATTGCAAAGTTAATGGCCGACAATGACTTTGTACAGTCTGAGTTTATTTTGTATCTAACTCTCATTTTGTTTCATGAGCCAAAGGAGATAAAAGCTAGTACATACATTTTTGAACAACCACTCACCACACGAGAAGTGGCTGTACGTCTCACACAAGGAGATTTTGATAGCGACCTGGTCCGCTTTACTCATTTTGAGGGAGAGAGGGCGACTACTTTGGCGAAGAGAGCCAGCGAAAAATTACCAAATTTTGACTCTGCTAATTTTTCGCTGGCGGCCGAACCGCTAGAAGGTAGACTGTTCCCTGAAACTTACTTTGTGCCAAATGATTTTGATGATGAGCAATTATTGAAACTTTTGATAGACACGTTTGATGCTGAAATTCAGAAAGTTCAGCACTTGATTGACAAACACACCTTGAGTCTGGAAGAAATTCTAGTACTGGCTTCGATCATAGAAAGAGAAGCCAACTCTGCAGAATCAAAAAAGATGGTTTCAAGTGTCCTTCAAAACAGACTCGAAATCGATATGCCACTTCAGGCAGATGCTTCGATTGAATATGTACTAGAAAAGCCCTTGGCTGAACTGACACCAGAGGACCTTGAAATTGATTCTCCTTATAATACCTATCTATATAAGGGCCTTCCGCCGACGCCAATCGGTAACCCTGGCCTAGAAGCTATTATGGCTGTTTTGGAGCCATCAGAGTCAGATTACTTTTATTACATCACTGATGAGGAAGGTGAGTTTCATTTTGCTAAAACATACAGTGAACACCTACGTAATATTGATACATATTTACGCTAAAGCACTATCGTGCTAGCGTAGAAAAATATATGAAACAAACCGTTTTTGTTGGTCTGTCTGGAGGAGTAGATTCTTCTGTGGCGGCTTTAAGACTAAAAAATGAAGGCTACCAAGTAGTTGGTGTTTTTATAAAGGTTTGGCATCCAGATTTTATGGTTTGTAACTGGGAAGCTGAGCGGCTCGATGCGATGCGAGTTGCGGCACACCTAGACATTCCTTTTCTAACCTGCGATGCAGAAGCAGAGTATAGGGATGAGGTAGCAAAATACTTTATTGAAGAATACAAAGCTGGAAGAACTCCAAACCCTGACGTGATGTGTAATCAACACGTGAAGTTCGGCG
>JAGQMJ010000037.1 GCA_020428685.1 Candidatus Kaiserbacteria bacterium | reverse complement strand
TAAGCGTTTCCTTCAGTAAATGAAAGTGTCATCTTCTGTTCGTTTGGTTCAAAGAGGGTGATCTTGAACTTGTAAACGTTTCCAAGTGATAGAGCAGCCTTAAGCTTTTCCTCAGTTTCAAATTCTGAAACGTGTACCAAACCTGCTACACCTTCTTCGATAGAAGCCAATGCGCCATGCTTGTTGTACTTGATAACCACCCCGTCAACTGTCTGCCCCTTTTCGTACTTCTTAGAAGCAGTCACCCATGGGTTTTCTTTAAGTTGCTTGATTGAAAGAGAAATCTTGTCATCCTTAACTTCGATAACCTTAACTTCAACCTCATCTCCAACCTTGTATAGAGCCTTGGTGTCTTCTACTAGACCCCAGTCTAATTCTGAGATGTGTACCAAACCTTCAAGACCTGGTTCTAGTTTTACGAATACTCCGAAGTCTACTGCACCAGTAACCTCACCCTTGATAACGTTTCCAACTTCGTACTTGTTCACCTTCTCTTCCTTCTCTTCTTTTTCTTGTAGTCCCTTTTCAGAGAAGATTAGCTTGTGTTCCTTAGGATCAGCTGTGATCATTACAACAGAAAGATGCTTTCCAACTAGTTCGTTAAGAGCGGTAAGAATCTTGTCCTTGTCGCCATCTGAAACTCGCGGGTAATTATCTGAAGATAGTTGTGAAGCTGGTAGGAAACCTTGGATACCTTGCCATTCGATGATAAGTCCGCCCTTGTTGGCTTCTTTAACTTCTAGACTTAGGATTGAACCCTTCTTCACAGCAGTTTCAGCATCAGCCCAGACTAGTGCCTGACGAGCTTCCTTGAGTGATAGTTCGATGTATCCATCTTCGTTTTCTGGCATTACTACCTTTGAAGCGATGGTGTCTCCAGGAGAAACTTTTCGCAAAATGTCACGAGCGTTCATGTACTCGCGTCCGTAAATAATACCTGTTCCGAATGGGTGAACGTCGATGTAGACTCGCGCTCGACCGATAGCAGATACGACTCCTTCTACGATCTCTCCTTCTTTTGGTGGTACTGGCGAATCAGCCATGTACTTGTCCATAACTCCAGAAGCTGTTGTTTCAACAACTTCTTCCTTAGACTTTGTAAGTCCAAACATATTTATATATATGATTATTCCGACGACACGCGTCTCTGTAACCATTTCTCGAGGGTAGGGGTGGAAAAATCTTTCAGATTTTTCCACCCCTACCCGGCCATATCCGTATACAGAGGGTTAAACGTGTGTCGCTAGAAACTATTAATTACCAAAAAGGTGCAGGAAATATAGTATATAAAAGCTCTTTTGTCCATCAAAAACCAAGAAAAATAAAAGGCCGCAAACGATAAATCGTTTGCGGCCTTGTTGCGGATGAGGTGTTTATAAAAATAAAACCCCTCAAAACGCGTGTGTTTTGAGGGGGTGACCTAATTTATGTCTAGCGCAGGTCGGTGCGCTTATTCGGGTCGAAGTTTGCCCATGGAGACGTCTCCTCTGGCGTTGTCGTGGCAGATCCCTTTGTGACGGTTGTATGTTCGTAGGCCACTTAGGGTCGGACTGCGGCATCGAGTTACTCGATGGCACAGTTTTGATGCTCGCCGGAGGTGTTGCCTCCGGCAGCCGGCGGCCAGGCGTTAGGTCTCTTTGGTCTGAGCGGCGTGCGGCGGATCGTGCGTTTGCATGGCATGTCTCCTTCGGCTAGTGTCCGTCATCGCGAGATGACGGACGGTTTGAAAAAAGGAACTGCTACGTTGCGAGCGACGCGACTTGCGGATGTATAACATCCGAGGCTGGAATATGGCCTCGTGGCCTATTTGAATTGCTCGCTAACAGAAGCTTGCATATAGTAGCACAGTTGGAGTATTTGTCTAGCGAGTTGGGGGCAAAGTGGGCGGAACGCTTCGCGTTCCGCCCACTTTGCCGTATACTAAGCGCACTATGGTTATTTCATATCACGGCGGTCAGTGCTTCAAACTATCATTTGGTAGCACGACCATAGCCTTCAATCCAATTGCAAAGAAATCAAAATTAGATCAAGTAAAGTTTGGTGCTGATGCTGCCTTTATTACTATGTGGCATCCAGATTTTAATGGTGTAGATCAAGTGGCTCATGGGTCCAAGCAGCCTTTTGTGGTCGATGGTCCAGGTGAATACGAGATTGGTCAGGTTACTGCTCGCGGCTTTGGTGTTCAGACCAACTACGACAAAGAAGATCGTTTTAACACTATCTACCAAGTTAAATTAGAAGACATAAATATCGTTTTCTTGGGTGCATTGAGTTCTCCAGAAATCGACCCTAAGATTCTTGGTGAATTGGGCGATATCGATATTCTTTTTGTTCCGATAGGTGGGGGTGATCTTTTGGAAGTCCCTCAAGCATCAAAGTTGGCCAATAAGCTCGAAGCCAAACTGATCATTCCGATGCATTACGATGCAGCAGCTATTAAGACTTTCTTGAAGGAAGAAGGTAAGGAAGACGTGAAGCCGGTTGATAAATTAACTCTAAAGAAAAAAGATGTCAGTGCGATGTCTGGTGAGGTGGTGATTCTAAAGGCCTAGCTCAGTATGTTGCGTAAGTTGATTGTAAAATTAAGACGCCAGCCAAAGCCTGTAAGAGACAATATCGCCATGGCTTTGGCTGGCGTCTTTACCGCCTTTATTTTCACTATCTGGGCTTATCATTTGCCAGTCAGAATGTCAGCGATGGACCAGAATGTAAAAGCTGACACAACAGAGTCCTTCTCACATATATTCGATAAGATGTCCGAACAAGTGGCAGCAGTCAAAGAAGCCTTGCCAGAGAAGCCGGCAAGTGAAGTGACACCTTCTGAATCAAAAAATGAATATCCAGCCGAAGTCGAAAGTGGTACTGCATTTAGTATCTCTACAACATCAGAGCCGGTAGCCTCGACCTCAACTGACTACACTTATAAGCCAGAACCGAAGCCTGTTCGCATCATTACGACCAGCAAAGCTTCAAATACCGCCTCTTCGACCATTGAGTAAATATGATATACTCTCAACGATTTATTATTATTCTGAATAGCTAGTAAGTATGCCGAAAAAAACACCAGCACCAGCTCCTGAACCAATCGATCCAAAAAAGGGAATAATTGCGCAAAGTATCGCCTCTGAAATGGAAACGGCGTATTTGGACTATGCCATGTCTGTTATTACTCAGCGTGCGTTGCCTGACGTGCGTGATGGTTTGAAGCCGGTTCACCGTCGTATTTTGTATTCGATGCGACTCAATGGTCTTACTTCAACAGCGAAGTTTAAGAAATCTGCGACTGTGGTTGGAGACGTTCTTGGTAGTTTCCATCCCCATGGTGACTCGGCGGTGTATGAGGCTATGGTTAAGCTTGCGCAGGACTTTTCCACACGATATCCACTGGTTATTGGACAGGGTAACTTCGGTTCTATCGATGGAGACTCTGCGGCGGCGTATCGATATACAGAAGCTAAGATGTCCAAGATTTCTGAAGAGCTTCTTCGTGATCTAGAGAAAGATACAGTTGATTGGCGACCAAACTTCGACGGTACCAAGAAAGAGCCTGTCGTCTTGCCAGCGGCAGCGCCAAACCTGCTTTTGCTTGGCTCTTTGGGAATTGCGGTGGGAATGGCAACCAATATCCCGCCACACAATCTCCGTGAGGTGACAGACGCAGTTGCTCATCTTATCGATAACCCAGATGCTTCTACAGATGACTTGCTGAAGCACGTACAGGGTCCAGATTTCCCAACTGGCGCTATAGCGTTTGATAAAAAAGCTATAGCTCAAGCGTACGCTACTGGCCGTGGTGGTGTAGTAGTGCGTGGTGAGGCTGAGATTGTCGAAGACAAGCGTGGCGCCTTTTCAATTATCATCACCTCAGTGCCGTTCCGAGTAAATAAGGCGGACATGCAGGAAAAGATCGCCAACCTAGTCCGAGAAAAGAAAATCGAAGGTATTCGAGAAATGCGTGACGAGTCTACTGCCGACATTAGAATTGTTATCGAGCTCAAGACAGGCGCACAGCCTCAGACTGTCCTCAATAAGCTGTACAAGCACACTCAACTCGAAGATACTTTCCATTACAACATGGTGGCCTTGGTGGATGGTGTACCGCAGACTTTGTCTCTGAAGACTATTCTGCAAGAATACATCAAGCACCGAGCTGAAGTGATTCGCCGCCGTACCGAGTACGACTTGGGCAAAGCCAAAGACCGTGAGCATATCTTGCTCGGTTTGAAAAAAGCGCTAGACCATATCGATAAAATCATCAAGCTCATCCGAGCTTCAAAGGACGTACCGACTGCACATGCTGCCTTGATGAAGGAGTTTAAATTCTCAGAGATTCAGGCTCAGGCTATTCTTGATATGCGTTTGCAAAAGCTGGCTGGACTAGAGCGCAAGAAGATTGAAGAAGAACTAGCGGCTATCCAAAAGCTTATCAAAGAACTGGAAACTATTTTGAAGAGTAAGGCTGTGATGATGAAGATTGTTAAAACTGAGTTACAGGAAGTGGCTGACAAATTTGGTGACGATCGTCGTACCAAGATTGTGAAAGGAGGTGTGAAGCAGCTGAGCCAAGAAGACTTGGTGCCTGATGATGAGAGTGTTTTGGTTTTGACTAAGGGTGGTTATGTAAAGCGTACCAACCCAGCAGAATACAAAGTTCAGAAGCGTGGTGGTGTTGGAGTGGTTGATTTGAATACCAAAGAAGAAGATATGGTGACCACTCTTTTGACCACTTCTGCTCACAGTGACCTTTTGTTCTTCACTGACGCCGGTAAGGTGTATCAGTGCAAGATGTATGAAATCCCTGAAGGTCGTCGGGCTACAAAAGGTAAGTCAATCATGAACTTCCTGTCTATGAATGCCGAAGAATCTGTCACATCTGTTTTGGCAGTGCGCAAAGAAGACTGGGAAGGTGACTGGTCACTCATGATGGTGACGAAAAATGGTATTGCCAAGAAGAGTGATGCTGGAGCCTTCAAGGACGTTCGTCGCAGTGGCTTGATTGCTATCACTTTGCGCGAGGACGACTCTTTGATTGCTGCCCACTTTGTTGGTAAGGGAGATGAGATTTCTTTGATTTCTGAGAAAGGGCAAGCGATTCGTTTCAAGGAAAGTGACGTGCGTGAAATGGGACGAACAGCCGCCGGAGTAACTGCAATGAAGCTAGCTAAGGGAGATGTGATTGTATCAGCTGATATCCT
>JAGQMJ010000036.1 GCA_020428685.1 Candidatus Kaiserbacteria bacterium | reverse complement strand
GCCCCGAAGGGGCCGGCCTTTTGTGAAAACACTTTGTCTCAATTGTCACAAGCAGAAGCTTGCGAACAGAGTTTCGTGTCTTCAATTACAGTTCTACTTCAGCTTTGAACGTCGTAGGAATGCAGGTACTGGTCACAAGTCACTAACTATAATCATTCACTACGTTCTGATTATAGTAAGTGCTCGCGACCCCGGCTCGCTGGTTCGTCGCGGCGGGCTAAAGCCGCTCCTCACATCGCTCCGCCCCGCAGTACCAGCATTCTTCAAGTATGGTTTTACTTCAACTTTGAACGTCGTAGGAATGCAGGTACTGCGCCCCAGTCGTCCTCATCATCGTTATCGTCAGCTGGATCAACTGGCTTCGGGTCACGCTTGATTGGTTCTGGAGCAGGGGTGTTTGCTGTAGGTTGTTCTGGTGCCTTAGCTGGCTCAGGTTTCTTAGTATTTGGTAGCGAATTGAAAATTCGGCCCTTAGAAACAGCAGGTTCAGACTCTTGTTCAGTCTCTCTTGGTTCTGGTGCTGTTGGTGCTCGGCGAGCGATGTTGTAGTTGCTGTTATTTGCATCAGATTCCTCAGGGAAGCCTGTAGCGATAACTGTAACTTTCAGTTCATTCTTCTTTAGTTTCTCATCCTTGATGGCTCCAAAAATCACTCTCGCTTGTGGGTCGATTGACTCGGTGATTACTCGGGCAGCGTCTTGGATTTCTAACATTCCAAGATCGTCTCCACCAGCAATGGCGAACAATACGCCCTTGGCTCCAGTAATTGAAACTTCAAGAAGAGGGGAGTTGATAGCCATTCGGGCAGCTTCCTCAGCCCGCTTCTCACCAGATGAAATCCCGACTCCCATAAGTGCTGAACCAGCGTTTTCCATAACACTACGGATGTCAGCAAAGTCAACGTTGATGATACCTGGCATTGTAATGAGGTCAGAAATACCTTCAACCGCTTGCTTCAGGATGTTGTCACATTGCTCGAAGGCACCGCTAACTGTGGTTTCTTTGTCTACGATTGCGAGTAGGCGATCGTTAGGAATTGTAATCAGAGCGTCTACTTCTTTCTTTAGCTCTTCAATTCCTTGCAATGCTAAACGCATTCTTTCTTGTCCTTCAAAAAGGAAAGGCTTGGTAACTACTCCAACTGTCAGGGCGCCACTCTCTCGAGCAATCTTGGCGATAACTGGCATAGAGCCAGTTCCGGTTCCTCCACCCATACCCCCAGTGATGAAGATCATATCTGAACCCTTGATGGCGTTGGCGATTTCTTCACGAGTCTCCTCAGCTGCTCGACGACCTACGTCTGGATTACCTCCAGCTCCTAGTCCACGAGTAAGGTTTTTACCGATATGAATCTTTTTCTTTGCTAGTGAGTGATGTAAGTCCTGAGCATCACTGTTGATGGCGATGAACTCAACACCTCTAACCTTAGAAGACACCATGTGATTTACGGCGTTCTTTCCAGAACCTCCTGCACCAACTACTCGAATCCGTGCAAACGATTCTACATCTGATCTAATTTGTTCCATACAGAAATATATTGCGACTTTTTTGTCTTCGCACCCACCCCTGAGTACGAGTACCTGTTAATGCGCCTATAATACACTTGATAAATTTATCTGTCACGGTATTGACAGAAACGAGAATCGTGTAATTGACTAAAGTAATAAAACTTGGATTGTATTGATAAATAAAGCTTATTTATCAAGGTAGAAATTGACTGAGCCAAGAAAGGACATTTCTGTGGGTGTGCTTTACTATTCCGAGAGTAGTGGCTTCTTCTGTGTCACTTGCGCCCCACATACAAAGTCCGTAAGCGACGGCCCAAGAGGCATCTTTGATTTTTATGTTTTTGCCGATGTCTAAAGTCGCGGTTCGGGCAGGTAGCTCCAGGGTAGACTTTGCTACATCTATCACTCCGGATACGTTTGCTCCACCGCCAGTGAGGATGGTTCCGGCAGGTAGTAGGCCGTCACGTTTAATTTTTTTGAGGTGACTATCAATGAGAGTGAAGATAGTTTTGAGTCGTTCCTGAATAATTTCGTCCAGACGTTTTTTTGAAAAAGTTGCACTGGTCATGGCACCTCTTTTGATCTTCTCAGCGTCTTCAAGTGGTATACGCAAACCAAGAGCAATGTCGTTGGTGATGTCGCTCGAACCAACTGGGAATATCTTGAGAGAGATAGGAGTGCTGTCTTCAAAGACTACGATTGAAGTTGTTTCGGCGCCGATGTTGGTGAGTACACAACCAGCTCTTTTTTGTGCTTTCGAGAGCATGACAAAGCTAGCGGCTAGTGGGGAAGCGATGACATCCTCGACGTATACCCCAAGACCTTCGATAGTGCTGATAAGGTCGTTGACGTGCTGCTCAAAGGTGGTGATAAAAAGACTGTCTACTTCTAACTTGGTACCTTTCAGTCCTTGGGCGCGACCGAGGACTTCGGTCCCATCGACAGTGTGACGAAGGGGGATGCTGTGTAGGACGCGTCGGTTGGGAATATGGTCAGATATCCTGTCTTCACTATCTTGCATCACTTTCTCCAGGTCGGTAGAGGTTATTTCTGAGTCAGCTCTAGCTGGGATGATTTCTCCGTGTGAGTAGATTTCTTCTAGTCCAATACTACCGATGGCTACATGAGCACGCTTTATGGTGACACCGGCATTTTTTTCGGCTTGAGCAATGGCGCTCTTGATGCTTCTCGCCACATCTGCTTCTTGCATGATATAGCCGTTTTTTAGGCCGCGGCTCTCTGCTAGACCGGTGCCGATTATTTCAGGCTTTGCGACGCCGTTTTGGGCCTTTGCAACACGAGCAATAGCCACTTTTACGTGGAATGTCCCGACATCTATACCTGTAATAATGTGATCAGCCATAATTATGAAATATTAAACAGCTTAAGATACTTCTGCTCTTGTTTGTCCATTGTATCGCCATGGTCTAGTCCTTTCAAATGTAGGCATCCGTGGATAAAAAGAAAGGCGATGTAGCCATCTGGGCTCAGGTTGTACTTTGCAGCTTCAGATTTTGCGACTTGAGGGCAGATAAATATCTCACCTGATTTTTCGGTAAGTGGAAATGAAAGTACGTTTGGAGTGTAGGTTTTTTGGCGGTAATCCTGATTTAATTTTGCGGCTCGTGCCTTGCCTACAAATACGAGTGAAAGCTCGTATTTTGCCCCTAAAATCTTTTTAGCCACCTCAGTATAAGGGTGGGCGGGGTAATTCTTAACTGTGTTTGTGATAGTAAAGTTTTTCATTAGTTAGTGCATTATACCTTGGTAGCGCAACAAAAAAAGTCGGTACTGTGTACCGACTTTTTTCAGGGAGTCGCTTAGCGACGTCGACCTCGAAATTCTTGAACTTTTCCGAGCTTCACTAGCTTCTCGTACACTACTCGCTTACCAAGCTTCTTTAGTTTGGCGAATCGCTGTACGTTTCGGCTCTTGATGCGTGCGTAGTATCGTCCTCCACGAACCTTCGGTACAATTCCTGCACCTTGAACTCGCTTTGTAAAACGACGAATGACATTAGCACTGCTCTCGTTATTATTCTTTTCTACTTCAACATTGGTTGCCATATGTGGCCAAGAGAATAACACTTTGTAGTCAATGGTGCAAGCTTTTTAGGCTAGAACCGGAGACTTACGCCGTAGTTTGCGAATAAGGGATTCTTGGTCGATATACTCTTGGTTTCTCATATCCATGTCACGAAGGATGACTGTATTTTCAACAAATTCCTTTTGACCAATAATGATTGTGTATTTTACTCCTTGTGCCTCTGCGTCACGAAGCTGGGTTGAGAGTGAGTCGCTGGCTAGGTTGTGAAAGACTGGTACTCCGGCTTGCCTCAGACTGTCTATCAGCAGTAAGCTTTTAATCTTTGGTCCAAAACCAAGCTGTACAACGTAAACTGAAGGGATAGCGGCTTTGACGCGTGGTACACGGGCTGGTGCCTTGCTGTTTTTGAGAACTACTACTGCTCCTGCGGCAGGAGTGCGGGTGCGAGTCGTACGGTAGACAAATTCATCAAATCGTCCGCCTCGAGCTGTTAGTGGGGCAACTTCATCAGGATCTTCGTTTTGGATTTCTAGAGAGAAGATAGCGTCTGAGTAACATTCGTGGTGACCAAGCATTTTTGGATCAATTTCGTATGGTGTAGAACTCATGTCCAAATATTCAATAATTTCACGGAAATGCTTGCGGCTAGGATCACTCAAGTATTCGAGCGGATTTGGGCTCTTGAAGGCTAGTTCGTGGTTTTGTTCTACAAGGTGAGAAAGAGCGGCTAGGGGGTGTTCTTTCATGAGTTCGCGGGCTGTGCTCGGCATTGTATCCATGCGCTTCTTGAGGAAGTTTGCTAATTCGCGACTGTATCTGGTGAGGGAGTCGGTGTCGCCGAGGGAGTTGATGCGTACTGTGTGGTCTGTGTAGCCGAGCTCGCTTACCAAAGCTCTTGTAGCGTGGATTAAGATTGCCTCAGCAATACTCCTTTCGACATTGAATATATGAAAAGCAACAGCTGATTCGCCTGTGCGTGGCACTTGTTCAAAGGAGTAGAGAAGGGTTGGTTTTTCGAGAGCAAATAATTTGTTTTCGCAGAAAGTAACAATTCCGTTACTCAAGAGTCCTTGGTGAGCATCGAGTTTTTTGTTGGTTCCGGTCACTGTGTGTGGCATATCGGTGACACATTTTTTACATTCAGGTTTCTTCTTTAGCTGGTCGATTGTCTGAAAGCCAAAGTGTTCAGCAGTGTGGTTGGCTATCTTTAGAAATTCTGTTGGTGTGTGTGACATGGTAAAAATATTTAGAACTCTTTGTAAATGCTACTCGATTGCTTGTGTTTGTACTTCTGTAGCGCCCGGTAAATAATCAACCTCACTTGGCGGGAAAAGTCGAAGGAAAGCTCGTCCGACAATTCTTTCTTCCTGCAACACTCCCCATGAGCGAGAGTCTGAGCTCTGATCGCGGTTGTCGCCCATTACAAAATACTCTCTTTCGCCAAGAGTTTCGGACATTGGAGCTGCTGGCTCCATAGACTTGATGTAGGGTTCTTCTAGGGTGAATCCGTCTGGATTTTCATCGTTGGTGATGGTTACTTTGGCATTTTCGATGGTGATGGTTTCACCTGGTAGTCCGATAACGCGTTTTATGAAAAATTTTGACGGGTCACGCGGATATCGGAAAATAATTACTTCTCCGCGAGTAGGTTGGTCAAAATGATAGCTTAGTTGGTCGACGATTAGATATTCACCGCTATGAAAAGTGTCGTCCATTGATGCTCCTGAAACTATGAAAGGTTGAGCGATGAACATTCTGATTGGAATGACTATCAAGATAGCAAAAATAGAGAAGCGAACAATCTCTGTGAGAGGGTGTTCGGTATTTTCAATTTCAGGATTCTCATCTAGAGAATCTTTTGAAGAACTTTCTGTGTTTAGGAATTCCGACATAGGACTTATTGCGACTATTATACGAAATTTTAGGAGTAAAAACAAACTTCTAAAAACTCTTGTTAACTAGGGACTTTTTTA
>JAGQMJ010000035.1 GCA_020428685.1 Candidatus Kaiserbacteria bacterium | reverse complement strand
TCGGGGCCGGCCTTTTTAAAACTTACTTAATCCCTAAAAACTTTCCTAAAATTTGTTTTAGTCCTTGGCGAGAAATAATCCCGATTGGACGCTGGTCTTTATCTACTACAGGGATGCGAGCGCGCTGGTTTGAAATTGCGGTTGCAACTATAGAGATAAGGTCATCTGATAATTCTAGCGGAGAATAGTCCAGTGACATGAGTTCAGAAATCGGAATGTCTTTTGCGATCTCTATGGAGGCTGCGAATGCTTCATCGCTAGCAAAATGTTCCATTACTTGATTACCATTTAAGGTGTCTGGAACTATGGCGTCTAATAAATCAATGGTCGTAACTTCACCTGATAATTTACCTTCCTCGTCTACTACTAATAAGGTGTTTGTTTTTTGGGCGATCATTGCCTTGAGGGCAGACTCAAAAGTATCCGACTCAGACACTATCACCGCTGGTTTGACGATGTCTTTGACTTTCATATCTTTTAATAATACACCTTTATCATCTAAAAGATAATAGCTGGCAAATTAGTTAGCTTTTTTTACTTCCTCGCTCAAGGTTATGTATAGCTTTGGAGTAATCAATTCCTGCTTGTATATATCGTTTAAAACATTCTCTTCAATTGTGTGAACACTGTGTTCTGCCAAGTCTTCAGCCAACTGGTGTGAGAGTTCTGTGTTTTCTGCAGCTAGGTTTACTAGTTTCTGCTGAGAATTTTTCTTGAATGAAGTGTAAAGTTCGTTTACGTGTTGAACAGCTTCTTCAGTAAAGATGGTGCCAGAAACTCGACTCAGAGTCTCAAGCTCTTTTAGCACTTTGCGAGAGATTATAGCTTGCGCACGGTAATACATGTATTTGTTTTTAAATACCACTTCGGCTGGCCGGCCCTTTACTACTTTTTTGATATAGCTAGCGATTAGCTCAAACACATCACGTGCGTCAGCGTGAATGGTTACGTCAGGAGTTAGGTTTCCATCCTCAATCGCTTCTAGCTGGAGCTGAAGTTTGCCAGAAATACGTCTGAACACTGACTCGGTAATTTCATTATGATGATAGAGAGCATTAAGGTGCCTTTTCTCGATTCCAATTGCAAAAATTCGCAACACTCTAAATGCCAAGTCGTCACGGCATTCCTCAGATAATTCGGCTACTTTGGAGGAAGCGTGCTTGAAAGCCTCGTCGTGTTCTCGTAAAAGATTGTCTGCGATGTCTGCGTCAATGTAACCGCGCTCAAGATACTTTGTGAGCTGGTTGGTGACTTTGTGGTGCATGAGGGCGCGAGCTTCTTGATATTCAATTTCTTCAATGGCAGTCAAACTATCAATTTTGAAATAAGAAATCATTCTCTTTATGGTGGTAGCTTTGACGAAGAGAGTGGTGGCAATACATCCGACTGTCAAAGCGAGCAAAAATTCTTTTGGTGATATATCTAAATTCCATCCTGGAACACTAAGTGAGTCTGGTATCAGAAGCACCATCGTGACAGCTAGAGCGCCTCGTAGTGAGCCCCAAGCAAGTAAATGTTGCCAAGCTCTCGGTATCTTGCGCTCAGTAGACTGGGTGAGATTGTATAGGAAAACTGGAGGGTAGATAGACAGCGCTCGGGCACCAGCAACAACAAAAATAGCGATAATTGTGGCTAGTATCACTAGTGGTTCGAAGATTGGAGTCTCTAGCATGAGGAGGCCAATTAAAATAAAAATAATCGAGTTGGCCATAAAGGCTAGCTGTTCCCATAGCTTACTCACGAATACTTCTGCTTTAGGATGGATTTTAGCTCGGCCGTAATTTCCCATTAGTAATGAGGCAACGGTAGTACTTATGATAGGTGAAATATGGAAGGTGACACTGCCAAAGAATTGAATAGAAGAAATCAGCTCGGCCATAATGAAGGTGATGTGGGCGAGTACGATGGTAAGAGTAATGCTGGCTACTTCACTTTCTCGAGCGCTGCCAACTAAAAAAGCAAACAGTCCACCGATAACCAGTCCAAAAATCACGCCACCGATAAGCATTGATATAAAAGTAATCAAACCATCAATTGAGGTCATGATATTGGCTGCTCCGTGATTGATGGCTTCTAGGGTGATGAGGAAAAGCGCTACTGCCGTGGCGTCATTAAAAAGACTTTCTCCTTCAAAAATTAGAGAAAGTCTTCGCGGTACTCCGTATTCTTTAAATAAAGCTAAAACTGCTACTGGGTCAGTGGCGGATATGAGTGCGCCGAAAAGTAGGGTGATACTCATAGGAATATCGATACCAAGAAGCAATAATGCAAAATGTAGTACAACTGTAATAATGGCGGTAGACAGCAGGAAGCTTCCGATGGCTAGAGTAAAGACTATGCTTCCGTCGCTAACAAGTTTTCGGATGTTCATGTGGTAAGCCGACTCAAAAATAAGGGTTGGCAGCAATAAGTAGAACAGCAACTCGGGAGTAAGCTCAAACTCGCTAAAGAAGGCAAAGAATGGGAAGTGAGATAAAAATCCCAATACAATACCAATCATAACCAAGAGTACGGTGTGGGGCAGGCCGATTCTTTTAGCCCAAAAAAGCGCCATACTGGAGATTCCAAGAATGACAAAAATAGCTAGAGTTGAGCCGATGGTCAGCATAATAATCAGAAAAATAAAAACCTGCGGGTGCAAGCAAGATTGCCACTATACGCCTCAAAATAGCCTTTGACAAGGCTATTTAGCCCCACATGGGGTTATCTAATATATTTGCTATACTTTGGCTATGAATGATATTTCTAAGCGTCAGGCGGCGTTTAAGGAAGCTTACGCTTCCTTAAACGCCGCCCAGAAACAAGCAGTCGATACTATAGAAGGGCCGGTGATGGTGGTGGCTGGTCCAGGGACGGGAAAGACTCAGATCCTTACTTTACGTATAGCCAATATCCTCCTCAAGACAGATACTGCTCCGAGTAGTATTCTAGCGCTTACTTTTACTGATTCCGGTGCTAAGGCGATGCGTGAGAGATTGTTTCGTTATATTGGGACTGAAGCCTATCAGGTGCCAATTTTTACTTTCCATGGTTTTGCTGAAAGATTGATTTCTGAATATCCAGATTCTTATGAGCGAGTAGTGGGCGGTCGGCCAGCTAAAGATTTGGAAAAGATTAATCTGATTGAAAGTATTTTGGCTGGGGGAGAAGTTTCTTTGCTCCGACCAATTGGTGACCCTTCTTACTATGTGTCGCATATCTTACGCATTCTCGGGCAACTTAAGCAGGAGTATGTTACCCCCGAAAAATTTTTAGAGATTATTGCTTCGCAAGAAGAAGTTTTGAATTCGGTTGAGCAATTTCATACTAAAGGAGCGCATAAAGGCAAGGTGCGTGGTGAATACACAAAGCTGGAAAAAACAGTTGCAAAAAACCGCGAGCTGCTCTATGTCTATCGTTGTTATGAAGCTTTGCTGACTGAACAAAAGCTGTATGACTTTGAGGACATGATTGTCGAGACGGTCAAAGCTCTGTCTTCAAACGAAGAAATGTTGCGTGACTTGCAGGAAAACTATCAATACGTTTTGGCGGATGAACATCAAGACGTGAACGGCTCACAAAATAAAATTCTTGAATTGCTAACTTCTTTTCATGATTCGCCCAATGTATTTGCTGTAGGAGATGAAAAGCAGGCTATCTATCGTTTCCAGGGAGCTTCGCTAGAAAACTTTCTTTATTTCACTGAGCATTATCAAGGAACTAAGGTGATTAGTTTGACTGAAAATTATCGCTCTGGTCAACAGATTCTTGATGCGGCCCATAGTCTGGTGGAGGTGACTGAGGGCCCCTTGGTCGATTTGCGTATTCCGTTACATGCGGCGGCAGTTGAAAATTCACAAATTACAAAAAGAGAATTTTCGCATCAGGCAGTTGAAGATGATTGGTTGGTTGAGTCTGTCAAAAAAGAGGTTGAATCGGGTGTACTAAAAAGTGAAGTGGCGGTTATTGTTCGTACAAATCAAGAAGTTGAACAGGTGAGTGCGATGTTGAGAAAGTCGGGATTGCCAGTGACAGCTTCAGCTGACGGTGATATTTTGCGTCACCCGATTACTCAGGCGGTTCAGGGACTGATAGATGCTGTGCTGATTGGTAAGAGTGAACAGGCTCTTTTTACTGTGATGCACGGAGACTATTGGGGAATTCCCGCTAATGATTTGCTGAAAATATTTTCAGCCCAGACTCGTATACAGGGGCTTTGGAGTATTGTTTCAGACGAACAAAAATTGGTTGAACTTCAGGTAACAAATATTGAAGCCGTTAGAAATTTGGTCGAAGTGATAGAGGAGGCAAGACAGCGTGAGGTTCATGAAGCTCCACACAGAGTTTTGGAATTTATGCTGCAAAAAAGTGGATTCCTAAATCACCTCATGACACATGACCCACTCGAAGGGACAAGGGTGGTGCGTCGACTGTATGATGAAATAGAAGAGCTTGTGGTTCGCGATGGTGTGAGTGATTTGTCTTCAGTCAGCGCTATTTTTAAAACTAGATTGGACTACGGCCTTCCTCTCAATGCGCCATACATTACAACTGACACAGAGTCGGTTCAGGTGATGACTGCACATAAGTCCAAGGGGTTAGAATTTGAAGTGGTCTTTGTGCCGCACCTAACCGATCGTGCCTGGGGTGGTGGAGCTAAGAAAAAATATTTTGATATACCCTTAGCTGCGCACGAGAACAGTTTGCCTGATGATTTGGTGGAGGATGAAAGAAGGTTGTTCTATGTTGCTATGACAAGAGCAAAGAAAGTCCTTTACTTGTCTTCGTCAGAAACAAATGCGGAAGGAAAAGAATTATTGCCGGCTAGATTGATTGAGGACATTGATAGTGAAATGATTGAGTCGGCAGATACTTCTAAAGAAGATGCAAATTTCAATCCGATTGGCGCCTTGGTGCAAAGTGCTGGCGGGGTGCAGATAGATGCAAAACTCCTGACCAGTTTGTTGTCTGAACGTGGATTTTCAGCCACTTCATTAAATAATTACCTCAGTAGTCCGTGGAATTATTTGTACAGAAATGTACTACGTATTCCTGAGACGCAGGCTTTGCCAATGCAGTTTGGTACAGCTGTACACAATACCCTTGAGCTGGTGACGAAAAGTTACAGTAAAGGGAAGGTTTTGAGTGATACTGAGATAAAGAAAAAACTGGAGCTGGAGCTAAATCGACTGCCGGTAAGTACCGATGAATATGTACAGTTGCTTGATAAAGGTTTGAAAGCTTTGTTTGCTTACGTGCCACACATGCTCAAAGGTCTTTCAAAATCTACTAAAGAAGAAATGTCCCTGAGAGTTCATTTGCCAACTGGCTTGCCGGAGTTGCCAGAGTTGATGCTGACCGGAAAAATCGACCGGATTGATATAGGGGAAGATGGAAGAGCATTGCGAGTGACTGATTACAAAACTGGTAAGCCTAAGACACGAAATGTAATAGAAGGTAAAACCAAAGATTCTGATGGTGCCTACAAAAGGCAGTTGGTGTTTTATGCCTTGCTGCTTTCTTTGTATGACGACGAAAGATATTTGTGTCGTGAAGGGGTTTTGTCTTTTGTGGAGCCAGATAGTAAGGGTGCGATAAAAGAAGAATCATTTGTGATTACGGATGAAGAGATAGAAGAATTGAGGCAAACCATCATTGTTGCTGCTAAGGAGATAATTGAGGGAAAGTTTTTGACCTTGCCGTGTGACGATAGTAAAAGTGATTACTGTTCGTTGGTTGGGTTGTTAAAGATGTAGGGTAGACAAAAGGCTGGCCCCGAAGGGGCCGGCCTTTTGTCTACCCTTACTCA
>JAGQMJ010000034.1 GCA_020428685.1 Candidatus Kaiserbacteria bacterium | reverse complement strand
CAGCCGCACTACGCACCATCGCAAAAAACGGAGCGTACGCAACACTGAAGAAAGCTGGACTTATATAAGTTCGAGATGGAGGCCGGCCCCGAAGGGGCCGGCCTTTTCTATTCCCTCCACACCCTACTCCCATCGGTCACAAAAGTAATTGTGCCGCTTTCGGCTGTGCTAACGACATCAATCCCTGACCCCAAAATCCTCTCCAGCACTTTTGGATGAGGGTGTCCATAACGATTTTCTTTACCAGCAGAAACAACCGCTACCTCTGGCTTTACAACATCGAGAAAAGTCTGACTACTAGAAGTATCAGAACCATGATGACCAAGTTTTAAGACTTCACTCTCTAACCTATCACCGTAGAGTCTTACAATATTTTCCTCTACCGCTTTTGGCGCATCGCCAGTCAAAAGAAAATCTATATCACCATAGGTTACACAAAGAACAATTGAAGAGTTATTGCTGGGCCAATTTGCAGTGTCTCCCTCCGGAGCAAAAAACTCTATCGTAGTCGAAGCCCCCACTCTTACTACCTGCCCAGCCTGCACCATGACCACTTTAGCTTTTTCTTTTTCGGCATAATCATCAAACGCAACCGAAGCTGGAGTGACATTTATATTATTAGTTCTAAATATATACTCGACTTCGTAACGCTTCATAACATCCACCAAGCCAGCAATATGGTCGCTGTCTGGATGCGTTGCTACCACCATGTCAATCTTGCGATCAAAAAATGAACGACCTTGAGACAGTTTCCTCAATACGGAAGCTGTCGCCCCTCCATCGACCAACACTTCAAAACCGTCTGGAGTAACCACGTGTATTGAGTCACCTTGTCCGACATCCAAAAATCTAACCACCAGATTTTGTTCCGCACTTTCAGCCGGTGCATAAGTCAGGATAATAAGAGAAATATTTACACTTAAAAACAGTATTAAAAATAGTAAACGAGTGCGAATCCATAGCGGCATATTTACACATGATACAATAACCATAATTAACAATTAGCCACTACTATGAAATACGAACCATTAACTTTTGATATTCCTGAAATTCCCGGCATTTCAACCGAAACCATAACTGGTCACATTGGTCTTTACCACGGCTATGTTAAGCACGTTAATTTAATACGTGAAAAAATCGAAGCTTACAGCAACGATCCAGACAACAACGCTTACGCTATAGCAGAAATGCAGCGTCGACTAGGGTTTGAATTCGGCGGAATGAGAAATCACGAATACTATTTCTCTCAGCTAGAAGGTGGAGCTAGTCCACTTCCTGAAGGTACCCTAAAGTCTAAGATTGAAAATCAATGGGGCAGCTTTGAAGCTTGGCAGGAACGCTTTAAGAAAATCGCTATGACTAGAGGAGTTGGTTGGGCCATGCTATACCACGACCCACACACCGACCAGCTGGTACAAACCTGGGTAGACGAGCAGCACGTTGGTCACTTGGTGGACTTAGATATCATTTTTGCTCTAGACATGTGGGAACACTCATACATGAGGGACTATCCTTCTAGTGAAAAGAATATTTACATTGATGCTTTCTTTAATGCGGTCAATTGGAACACCGTAGCAGACCGAATGGTTTAATTAGCGAAAGAATATTGGCAAGTCAGGTTGAGGGGCCGGCGCACTATTGGATTGTATTTCTACACCATGTGCGCCGGCCTTTTCCAATTCCTCCACCACTTCCCAATCACCCATTCCGTCTTTTACTTTCACTTTTAGATAAACTCCAAACAAAAGCACATAACTAACGAGCACCCACGCCGCTGAAAATTCAGGTACAGACAGAGTTGCTATCGGCAATGAAGCAAACCAACTGGCCACCAATAAGATGTACGTAAGAGTTAACATAGCTAGCCAACCAATTGCACTTGCAAGAGGAACCACCAGCAATCCGATTACTCCAGCTAAAAACGTGAGGAGCATTGCCAAAGGCACTATCGGCAGAACCAATACATTTACAATTACAGAAACTAGGGAGATCTCGCCAATGTGAAAAAGTAGAAGCGGCATGACAGCAATCTGAGTAGCTATCGTTGATAAGAAAAAATCCTTAATCCCAAATGTCTTAGGTGCATTAAGAGCAGTAGCTTCAAAATGTGGAACGATCAAAACCAGGCCAAGTGTCGCCATAAATGACAACTGAAAACCAATATCAAATAGAAGTAAGTAAGGATTAAAAACCAGCATCGCCACCCCAGCCAAAAGCAAAGCACGCAATACGTCATATCGACGACCAAGCACCCCAGCCAATAGAAGTAGCGAGGCCATAATACTCGCCCGCACCACCGTGGCTGAGAGTCCTACAATCAAAGCAAAAGCAATAATGGAAATAATTCCTGCGAGCACTCTCTTTCTAGCAGACAGAAAAAACGAAAGAATGAACAGCATGAAAGAAACTACCAACATAACGTTGTAGCCAGAGAGAACTACAATATGGATAATCCCAGAGCGTCTAAAATCATTTTCAATATCTTCACCTAAGGCTGACTTCACCCCAAGCAATAACCCCTCACCCAAGCCCACCTGAGGTTCTGGCACCAACTTTTCTAAACTATTTATAAAATTCCCTTTAGCAGACAGTAGTCCAGAAACAAACCAATTACCTTTACCTGAGCTCAATACTTCGACTTCTGCAAAACTCATTTTGAACTCAACTCCCTTTGCTTTTAAGTACCCCTCGTAATTAAACGTTCTTCCTAAATCTGTTTCAAAAGATTCTGGCCTGCTCAGTTGTCCATAAACCATCACCTCATCTCCGTAAGATAGATCGTGCTGTCTATCGGCAGACACCAACACTAAGTCTGTGCCAGTTTGAACAAACACTTGCACTGACTGCTCTCGATAATCTGGCTCCTTACTTATAATGCCAACCACCTCAACTTTCTCACCCGATCTGTCGCCTAGCTCTGATTGACCAAACTGCCAAGAAGCAATCTCTAACCTAACAATCCCAAGAGCAAAAAATAAAAAGCACGAGCTTAGTAGTAGTTGCTGTGGCGAAGAAGCTTCGCTTCTTCGCCACAGCAACCCCAACCCCAAACTCACCACCAAAAGCCAAACCACCACAGCCAAGTCCACCTCAGCCAAAGTTCTCAATCCAATCCCAGCGACAAAAGCCAGAATTACCGCTATCAAAAAACTCAATCTCATCTGTTTATTTTAACAATAAAAAAGACCGGTGAGCGTACCCACCCGGTCTTTTACCTGCCTCCTATCTGCTTCCTAATTAGAAGCTTTTTTATTCTTTTTCTGACCATTAGGTTCAGGCTCACCATTCTCACCATCGAGCAGAGCTGCTTCCTTTAACTCTTCGGATTCCTGATGCACCTTTGCCACCATCATAAGCCAGTGAAAATCTGGCAAAAATGAAGGCGGGGACTTTTCTTGAACAGATCCCATCTGCTTTCACTCCAAAAGAAATAAACTTACGAACTATACCAAGTGCCGAGTTTATCAAAAAGCTTCACTAAGTCAATCTTTTTATAAAAAGAGGCCGGGATAAATCCCAGCCTCATCAAAGCCATCACGCCTTTTTCACTTTGAAGTCACTGCCTTTTGGCACGACTTCGAAGTCGCCATTGCTCGCCTTTTTTGACTTGTCATTTTGACCAGTGGCCAAACGCATACTGGTTTTTTCATTTTCGGCCTCAACATCAGCCTGTGTCACTTCACCATCTTCTTGGCTCATGCTTCTCTCCTTTTCACTAACCACCCTATTCAGTCTAGCAAAAACATCAATATGTTCAAAGATTACTTTGCATCAAGTGCTTCGTTCACCAGCCTGTCTGCCTCCTTGTTAAATTCGCGACGCACATGTGTAAACACTAGATTAGGAAAATTTGAAACACGTAGATTGTGTATCTCAATGAAATGCGGAACTAGTCCTGGTTCTTTGATTTGATACTCACCACTTAGCTGCTTTTTTACCAGCTCGCTATCAAGTTTCAATTCAAACTCCATTTCCTTAGTCTTCTTCCCGTACATCTCTTTCACCGTCTGAAGTCCTCGCATAACCGCCTGATATTCTGCGAAGTTATTGGTTGCGTTGCCGATTGTTTCAGATACTTCCTTTAAGACCTTATCATTGGCATCAACAATGTAAGCTCCGATTGCGGCTGGTCCGGGATTGCCACGAGAACCACCATCCGTAAAAATAGTAATTTTTTGCATATACCACACAGCCTAGCACAAAAAATACTGACTGGCTTTATTTTGAGATTTTACTTGCTCGGAACAATATCCAACACTCTTACTCTGGTCTGCATTCGCCCCATAAAAAATGACTGTTCAACATAACCAACCATAGTGCACGGAACTCCCTCTGCAGGCACGAAAGTATAATCCGCAGGCGTTTGAAAAAAAGTAATAGCTTCAACTTTTCCATTTTCGCTATCAAAAAGCATTTTGGTGTGCTCTTTAGTTTTACCAAACAGCTCAACTGAAACTGGTGAAACATTTACAAATGCAAACAAGGGCTTTGGGTTTCCGACACCAAACGGGGACAGCTGTTTTAATTGTTTTAATAAAAGTTGATTGATATCCGACAAAGAGATTTCAGCGTCTATAGAAATCTCTTCATTTACAATTGCTTCATCACCCAAATCATTCATAGCTTTTACCAGCTCTTCACCGAAAGTAAAAATATGCTCGTCCTTAACTGAAAACCCACCAGCCCCGTGATGACCGCCTTGTTCTAAAAAGGAATCCTTTGCAGCCTGCATCAATTTCACCACACTAGCTCCACCGCCTGAACGACACGAACCCTTGTATACATCGTTCCCATCTTTACCCCAAAGAAAGACCGGTCGATTATATTCTTCAGCCAATTTATTGGCAGCCAAGCCTACGAGGGAAGGACGCCAGTCTGGATTACCCGTCACTATTACCGATGGAATTTCTTCTAAAGTTTTCATTCTCTTGTGCAAGTCTTTGGTCATAAGGGCCACCATGGTCTTGCGTTCTGTATTCAACTTTTCCAAGTGCTCGACTCGTTCACCGGCTTTCACCAAATCTGTTTCTGCCAACATGAAAAATGCATCTTCGGGAGTGTCCATGCGTGAAGCCGCATTGATGCGTGGCCCGATAGTAAAACCAATATCATCTTCAGTCAGATAACGCTGATCAGCTTTGGCTTTTTTTAGCAACTGCTGCAAACCCGGACGGCGTGACTTGCGCAACACCTGCAAACCATAATGCGCAAAAACTCTATTTTCACCCTGCAGTGGAACCATGTCTGCGATAGTAGCCACTCCTACCATATCGAGCCACCATTTTTCTTTTCCTTTTGGCAATTCGTAATCATTTCGATTCAGCATCGCCTGCACAAACTTGAAAACAGTTCCCGACCCACACAACTCAGTGAATGGGTAACCGCCTAATTTTGGATTAACTATCGCAACTGCCGCTGGCAAGACTTCTTCTGGTTCATGATGGTCTGTGACAATAATATCTATACCGAGTTCTTTGGCATAAGCGACCTCTGAAACATTTGATGTTCCGCAGTCAATCGTAATCGCTAAAGTTACCCCGTCTTTTTTCAAACTATCTAAAGCGGCATTACTCAAACCAAAGCCTTCAAAGTGACGATGCGGTATATAGTTTTGGAAATTATCGTACTTAATCGCCTTAAAAAAATCGTGCAGCACCACAGCGCCTGGAATACCGTCACAGTCATAATCACTAAAAATTGCGATACGCTCGCCATTGGCCATAGCCGCTTCGACTCGTTCGCAAGCGGCAGACATGTCGTTCATCAACTCTGGCGCATGCAGCTGAGTATCGTAATCAGGATTGAGGAAGGATTCTATTTCCTCGGCGCTTTTTAAACCGCGAGTATTTAACAGTTGATTAAAAAGCGCCGAGGAATCCTTGTACTGCGTAGACACTTCGGTGTTCTTATCTGGGAATTTATAAGTAGACATAAATATTTAATTCTTATGGTAACATTTGTGGCGTATGACCACTATTTTTTCAAAGATTATTTCCAAGGAAATTCCAGCTGATATTGTTTATGAAGATGAAAATATCCTTGCTTTTTTAGATATCAATCCAGTCAACCCAGGACACACTTTAGTGATACCAAAAGAGCCAAGCACAGACGGACTAGAAACAAACCCAGAAGTTCTGTCACAGATTATCAAAATTGGACAAAGAGTTGCTCAAGCGCAAAAGAAAAGCTTGGGCTGTCCCGGAGTGAACTTTGTTATGAATAATGGTGAAGCAGCGGGACAAGAAGTTTTCCATACTCACCTACATGTGATACCGCGCTACCATGATGATAAATGCTTTAGCAAAGCCATGCCAACTATGAGTGATCGCACTAAAGACAAAGAAACAGCAGCACTATTGGCGAGTGTTATCTAGATTACAAAAGGCCCGGCGCTTCGCGCCGGGCCTTTTGTCTTCCATATTACATCTGCACTCCCTCCTCTGACTTCTGCTCCTCAGGTGCCGGAGCAACCGGACACGTACTAATACCGAAGATCGCGTAGAGTGGACAAAAATGCATAAACGCAGTACCAAATCCGATCACTGCCACTACATACAACCAAGGACTTACCATGTAGCCCAGCACTAAGCCGATCACACCGATACCAAGACGGATCATACGATCAGTCTTACCAACATTCTTTTTCATAGAAATGACGATTACCTACTAAATCACTTTAGTATTTAAAGTATATCACAC
>JAGQMJ010000033.1 GCA_020428685.1 Candidatus Kaiserbacteria bacterium | reverse complement strand
CACTAGTGGAGCAATCTGTGGAGGTTCAAGTCCTCTCCCGCGCACAACACTAAACCCGTCATTTTGACGGGTTTTTGTATGCTCGGCACAAAGTCTGGAGATGTAATTGAATTAGAAAGAGCCGCGCTCTTCGGGCGCGGCTCTTTCTAATTCGCCAGCCTAGTCTTTTTAAACGGCTGTCGCTTACGAATATAAATATTGTAATAACGAGCCAATACTTTCTTGGTATTCTCAGGCAGTTTATCAACTTGCTTGCAAACCCAAGAACAATACCCATCTTTCTTTTCAACACATTGATCACATCCAATAAACAAAGTGTGACAGATTTGATTCTTGCAATGATAGTGAGTATCACTTGGATTCTTCTTGCACAAATGACACTTAGAGATAATCTCATCACTAATTCGCTCCCCTAGTCTTTCATCAAACACAAAGTTCTTACCTTTAAAAGTACTTGGCAGACCCTTCTCCTTCACTTGGTGTGCATAATCAATAATACCGCCCTTGAGATGCCTTACATCTTTAAAACCATTATGCTTCAGCCAAGCACTCGCTTTCTCACAACGAATTCCACCAGTACAGTACAAAGCGATTTTTTTATCTTTATGAATTCTCAATAGTTCCGGAGTTTTCTTGAGCTCGTCTCGAAAAGTTTCAACATTTGGTGTGATAGCACCCTCAAATTTTCCAACCTCACTTTCGTAGGCATTTCTCATGTCCACAATGACCGCGTCAGGATCATTAACATATTCATTCATTTCCTCGGCGGTCAAATACTGCCCAGTGTTTGTAACATCAAACGAAGTGTCATCCAGCCCATCAGCTACAATTTTTTCTTTCACTTTAACAGTGAGCTTAAAGAAAGAAGGTGCGTCACCTTCCTCTACTGCGATTTTGTAAGGAATGCCGGAGAGTTCTGGCTGTGACTGGATCCAGGTGTCGAACTCGTTCCAATACACTTTAGGGACATTCATCTGTGCATTGATACCTTCATGCGCTACGTAAATACGGCCCATGCAATCAAAAGAATTCCACTTGTCTAGCAATCTTTGTCGAAAGGCTTCTGGGTTTGCAATCTGCACATAACGATAAAAAGACAACGTGACACGAGGCCTAGTGTCTGCCTTCGCTGCCAGTCTTTTTTCTTCTCGACTTCGTAAGTCACGAGCTGTTGTATTCATAGAGCAAAATAATACCCTATGGGGCGGTTGCTTCGCAACCGCCCCACCCATAAACCCCAAAACACCCTTACAATTCAACACTATTTTACCTTCCCAAACATTGACTTTTTACACAAAGTGTGATACTATTAATTCAGATAGGGCGGCACCGCCGTCCCCCAGTTATTTGAAAATTAGGAGAATTACCATGAGCAAAAACTACGAAAAATTCGTAATCGCAGCGGTGGTTTTCGCCGGCCTACTGGCCGGGGCGGTTGTTGAGATGATCTTCAACAACACCAGAATCCTCTTACACACTGCAATTGCCATTACCGTGGTTGCAATCTTGGTTTACGGGAGAAAGCATCTGTCGCTGGCAAACCATTCTTCGAACAGCAACTCTGTCACCGATCAGCCTCGCTACCCTTATCTTTATTGGATAATCACACCAATATACTTTGGGGTGCTGCTTAACATGATCGGCACCGGCATAGATTGGAATATGGACAACCTGCTTGACACCAAATTCATTGGGGCAAAGACAACATCACAACAAGCAGCAATCTACATCCCGATCATGATGCTGTTCATGTCGATCATTTCTCTAGACCGAATCGAAAGTGCATCGGTCACCTGCTGGGGTTTAGCCATTAAAAACTTTGGCCCTGGTCCGAAATTATTACCGTGGCCAATATTCCAATACACCATTTACCCTCGCGACACACCTCAATCACAATTTCCAGGCAACCCTGATGAAATATTCAAAGGATTAGACAAAGACCCTTTGCCTCCAGGGAAAAAGCGCGCACTGAGAATCACGACAGGTAGACCAGAAAAAGTTAAGGGGGATCTGAACCCTTTAGCTATCCAAATGCCGCTTGAGTTTCTCTACTTCCTGCGAATTCAAATCTTCGACCCTCTCACTTTTGAGGTAAAGTACGGGAGTTTGGAAGGATTCTGGAAAGCAGTCAACGACTCTGGTGACAAGTTGCTTAACATCGAAGTCACCAGAATGAAAGGAGTGGTAGACGTAATTGAAAACATGAGTCTTCTCATGGAACGGTTGGAGGCCGTTTTAAAAAAACTCTGTGAAGACGGCGGAGTAACTGTTGTAGAATCCGGCATCAATGCTCCAGACCTAACCCACGCACTCTCTGAAGCAATGAGAGACATGGGTGTTACGTACGCAAATGCAATTGCTGATGCCAAGAAGATCAAGCTAACTGGCGAAGCTAATGCCGGTGCTGAAGCAGTCATGATTAGAGAAACCAGCAAGGCGCTTGCTAATGCCGATGAGACAGCGAAAGCTGGCTGGGCTGCCAAAAACCTGAACGACAAAACTGTACTCCTTGGAATGAAAGGTGTGACAGACGCGTTCGGCCTAGCAGATGCAATTGCTAAACATATCGGAGCTAAAGGAGGTACTTAAGTGGGCGAATACACTCCAATTCTGTGGCTGATCGGGATAGCTTTATTCATCCTGATCAAAAGGGGCTATAGGCCCTCAATAAACAAGCCGACTATTAAATGGTCGGCATTCATCCCCAAAATGAATGGTGGGGGCTGGGTAGCGAAAGCTTTCCCAGCCTTACTGTTCATTGCGGTGATAACTGCAATATTCTTGAGCTGGGAATGGACTAAGGAGACATTCTCCAAATGGCTTGCTGCCAGCGATGGTGGTGTTGCAATGAAACTCACAGAGGATGGGATCAAGGAACACCTCTGGATATGGGCTTCAGGCACCATTTTCGTTGGAGTGCTTCTGCTCAGCAAAGAATGGCTGAGAGTGAAGTTGACCACGATAATTTTTGTGGTCATGGTAATAGTCATGGCTGTCGGTACTTTTCTCATAGCTGAAGGAAATCAAGGGAGTGCCGTCGCAGCAACTAGCGACTGTCTTCGGGTCAGCGAGCTTGAGAGCAACACAAACAGTATTGCCCCCGAAGGAAAGTGCCTGTTTGTTCAAGCAGGCGACAGACCATTCAATCTTTACGTCAGCGATTCAAATCATGAAATTCGCATCCTGCATCACAAGAAGGAGGTTGATACTCACGGGGACGTGGTAGCAACACGCTTGCCCTATGACTTCCTTGAGCCTGGAAAAAGAGTGGGGGCGACCGGTCAGACCTTCACCCCCCAAACAGCCGAATTCAATAAGGCTGGCCTGAAGGGTCTCAAGTTCACCTTTATTGCTGTGAAGCCGTAAAGGTCATTCTCCTAAACTGTTCTTTTTGAACAACCCCTGCATAGCAATATGCGGGGGTTTATTTTTATAAAATAGACACTATATCTTAAAAGCGTTGGCGCAAGCGGGGTTGGTAGCATTGGTGTGGTCGGCGCAATTTAACTGGTTACCAAGGCCAAATGTGGCAGTAGCGATACTCAGGATCGCAAAAGCAGAAATCATAATCACCAGCCCGATAATGCCGTAGGTAATATGCTTTACCCCCTGTTCTCTAGCCTGGTCATTGGTAGCATTCATAAAGTATTCCGTACAACCCCAGAGAAAAACCAAAAAAGCGACCGCCGTCAAAAGAGCGATGAGGGGGTAGATAATAATATCGTTTAGTTTTGTAACAAACCCGGCTGCTTCGCCGACCGCTTTTTGTTGTGGTGACATATGGAAATTTTAGCACAGCTTTTCAGACAGAAAATGCCTAGTCAACAAAAAAGCCGCTCGAAGCGGCTTTTTTGTTACAGAGTAAACATTAAGGAACTCTTGTAGTTGGAGCGTTTGGAATCAAGATATCTTCACCTTCTAGACCAAGAGAATTTGCAAAGAAGTTTACCAATCCGTAAAGGATAACCACCATTACAAAACCAAGGGTAGCATAAATCATCAAATTCTTTCCCTTCTCTCGCTCTTCCTCGTTGTCTCCGCCAACAATGAAGAACTTGAACATTCCCCAAACAAAAGCTAGGAAGGCCAAAGTCATTACCAATGGCACTAGAGTATCGTTGGCAAAATTAGTAACACTAACAGCAAAGTCATTCAAAGCACCACCATCACCGCCATCAGCAAACCCTTGAGCAGCCACCACAGCAGGAAGTGCTAGCAAAGCTGTACTGCTGAATAAAAATCCAATTTTTTTCATACGTATTTTATAAATAATTAATAACGTTATAACGTTCCTATAATTATAGACCATGAATCATGAGCTACAACAATAGTTATTCACCCCACAGACAGACCAGACTTGTAGAGATACTTAAGCATACACCATCTTTTACAAAAATGTACAGATATCTACAAGCTGAATTGCTGCGTAAGAACTATCCAAATATAGAACTACGAATCATCACCACAATCCCCCAGGCACTAATCATCAAAACAAAAATTATCACCGCAGTTGTGACATATCTTTTTCCTTCCTCTAGTTTTACCTCATCGCCAGCGTGAATAATCCATGAATCAATAATCTTCCACACAAAGTAAATGAACAGAAAGCTAAAGAGAGCCGGGATAATAATACTGATGATTCCGATAATAAAATCTACTAATCCTTTGAAGGTGGTTGGTGTTGTTGGAGACATAAGAAATATTTAAGGGGCTGCAAACGATCCTACTAGATTGGCAATAATCTTCGAGATGGCAACAGCACCAATAATCAAAACTCCACCGATAATAGCGTACGTCAAAGCTCGAGTCGCTTCTTCTACCTGAGTTGCATTTCCTCTTGCTGTAACATACAGGAAGCCAGCGTAGATAATGAACAAAACCACAATCGGCGTTGCAATAACAATGACGACATTTAGAATCGCTACTAGAAAATCTTCTATGGTAGAAAAAGCTAGCGGATTTTTAAACTGGAACTGCAAATCTGCCGATACTGCATAGGGTAATGCTATTAACGTAAAGATGAACAGGAGGCTGAACAAAGGAGTTAGTTTTGTAAGTGTTTTTTTCATACGATTATTATAGCTAGTATTCCTTTGTGAGTCTTGTAGTAGCGTCCCCAACTGCACTTGAAAGATCACGGCGGTTTTCATTTATGTCTTGGGTCATGGTTTTGAATATTTCATTGGTGGCTGCGGGGTCAGGATTTAGCCATCCAAGCGCGATTGCAGCCGACTGGTACGTGACTCGACCATAGTTGTCGTTACTACCCTGACTCACCAGACTACGATAAGCTGGTACCATACCTGCTTTTTGAGCTAGCAGGTTGGCGATTTCTGGACTGCCAAATTTTGACAAAATCACACTCGCTCCGGCTGGATTGGGAGATGATTTAAGGAGTGAAAAAGCATAAAACTTTCCGTAAGTTCGTCTGATGGAAGCACTTGCTCCTTGAGGCATTTCTGCGATGTAGAAATTTAGATTTGGGTTTAATCGTTCAATTTCCCTACCCTCACTACCATAACCAAAATATATAGCCAGATCTTCTGAAATGAATTGTTTTCTATCATCCTCAAAAGCTCGGTTCCATGAATACAAAGCATTACTCGGTTTGCTGAAACGAGTATAAAAATCTGCTGCTGACCGAAGTGGGTCGCTACCAGCTGGAGAAGATTGCAACTTGACCACGTACCTTCCACCCTCCTCTGTCACACGATCAGACCCACCCTGTATCAAAAGAGTCGATAGTATACCGAAGGCATTGCGAACATTACTGTACTCACCCATCGCCACCACACTGCGCCTGATAGTCCTGTCATAATCTCGTTTGATCAAGCTTGGGAACATAGTATTGACCAAAGATTCCCAATTTTTAGGTGGCTCGAGAAAACCTTCAGTTGCAAGGATATCTCTATTCCAGTACATCACAAGCGGGTCAACCAAAACCGGATACCCGTACAACCCGTCAGACAATGCAAAGATTTGTGAGCCGTCAACGTATAAATTTTTAATATCTGGAGCTGGAAAAGATTCGTACGAAATTGGCTTGATCCGCTTTCGCAACTCAACCAGCCTTTCTTGCGACACTAGGAGTAAGTCAGGGCCGACATTGTCCGCTAGAGCATTTAGCAGAGCTTCATCGAATTCTTCGTTACTATAGTAACGGTAGTTTACTCCTCGGTAAGAGTCACTGAATGTTTTTAGGTCAACCAATACGTCGTTGACGACTTCATACGGCAGAGTCCCCCAGATATTGACCACTCCAACCGGAGCAATGTCTCCCTCTTTAGGCTCATCGGATGATTTGTAATTTGAGAGCATCACCAGAGCAGCAATAGACAAAACCACAAAGATGATAACCAACGCTAATTCGAAGGGTCTTAATTTCATACTCGCTTAAAGGCTAAACCGTAATGATGATCTCCGGCTGGAAATTCTCTTTCAAAAACAAAACCATTGGACTCCAGTAAAGCTGTCGCTGTCTCGGCTGTTATCACATGTCCAGGTTGTGGACCCATGCCGGAGAAGGACTCAGTCCAATCAATGACGAAAAAATTGCCGCCAGCACGAATTGTGCGAGCTATTTCTTTGATAGCGATTTCCTTTTCCTCAATCAAAAATAGAGTATTGACCAGTATCGCCGCGTCTAGTTCACCATTACCAATCTTGATGCCGTTTTCTTCTTCGAGGTCACACCAAAGTGGATGAACATTCATCAAGCCTTGCAGTCTTGATAATTCACCAATTTTTTCTACTAGCTGCTTTTGAATCTCGCACGCGAAGACCCGTCCTGTTTCTCCAACTGACTTAGATAAAGTTTTTAAGAAAAAACCGCTACCAGCTCCAAAATCAGCCACCAAATCTCCCTCCTTAATATGAAAATGAGTTGCCACCACATCTGGCACTACGAATCTTCCTCCGATAAGTGTATTCATTACGAATATTATACATGGTTTGGAGAGATGATT
>JAGQMJ010000032.1 GCA_020428685.1 Candidatus Kaiserbacteria bacterium | reverse complement strand
ACCGCGTCAGGAGCACTTCGAGCTTCTACCGAGCCAAGCTTGGCTTTGGTCTGTCCTTCAAACTGAATCTCCGGCATCTTTACTGACACCACAGCAGTAATACCCTCAAGCACATCGTCTCCAGTAAACCCTGCGTCTTTATCTTTTACAGAGAAGAAGTTATTTTTCTTAGCGTAGTTATTGAGAGTTCGTGTCAAAGCGGTCTTAAAGCCAGTGATGTGTGTTCCGTGTTCTGGGTTGTAGATATTGTTGGCAAAAGCTGTAATACGAGGGGAAATATCATCGACATACTGCAACGCTACTTCTACTGCTAAAACCTCAGGACTAACATCATTTTTTTCTACGTAGAAAATGTTTTTATGGACAGGCTTCTGGTAGTGATTGTTGAAAGCAACCAAAGACCGCAAACCTCCTTCAAAATAGAAATGCTGATGTGGCACCTCAAGATGCTCGTCTCCTAGGTACTGCTTCCCTTTCAAATCAAGCTTCTTCTGAGCAGCCTCATCGAGCTCACGAGCGTCAATCACAGTCAGCTTCATAGCCTTCACCAAGTAAGCCTGCTGACGTAGATGGTTTACGATTCGCTTGTAATCATAAATGATTTCTTTGAAGATAGTCGGGTCAGCCTGGAAAGTAATGATAGTTCCCTGCATCTTTGATGCGCCCACTTTCTTCACTTTAGATTTTGGCTTACCGATATTGTACTCCTGCATACTATACGCACCGTCACGGTGAATTTCTGCAATCACGTGAGTTGATAGCGCGTTTACAACTGAGATACCTACACCGTGAAGACCGCCAGAAACCTTGTAGCCAGATTCATCTCCACCGAATTTTCCTCCAGCATGGAGAGTACAGAGAATTGTTTCAAGCGCAGATACTCCAGTCTGCTTATGAATATCAACCGGGATACCACGACCGTTATCCACCACTCGAATGTAATTGTCTGGCAAAAGAGCGATCTCAACTCGATCTGCAAAACCACCCATCGCCTCGTCGCGTGAGTTATCAAACACCTCCCATATCAAGTGATGAAGACCATCTGGTCCAGTTGTACCAATGTACATTCCTGGACGCTTTCGAACTGGTTCTAGCCCTTCCAATACTGAAATTGCTGATGCGTCGTATTTTTTCTTATCTGCCATGCTGACTTCTATTTATAAGGTAATAATAGAGTCTATTATAACAGAAAAAGACTATTATTTCCCCCTGTAAAAAGGGACTTTTATTGGGTAAAACTAGCGTTAGCGCACCTCAAAGCCTGCTTCTTTAGCAGCTTGATACACAGAGTCCATCGCTTCATTTACATCGGCGTCAGTGAGAGTTTTTTCTGCGGATTGGAAAACCAGACGGAAAGCATACGAGGTTCGTCCGTCTTTTGAAAAAGTATCGAAGAGAGTCTGGCGTACACACAGCTTCCCTGCTGCAGACGTAAGCTTTTCCAGTACTGAGTCTGAAGATTCTTCATCTGGTACCCACAAAGCAATATCTCGTGCGCTAGCTGGGTACGGAACGATAGACTTGTATGTGACCTTGTTCGCCTCCTCAACTGGCGCGTACGCCGGTGGAACAGGCAGTTTATCGATTGCTTCTGAAAGATTTACAGTAGCCACCCCTTTTTCAATTTTCCAACTCAAATCAACTTCAACTTGCCCAGCTAGTGAGTCGCAGGCTTCACGTAAAATCTTGTCATCATTTGGATGATAGCCATCACCCTTAGTTCTGACTCCAAGTGCCAGCTCGGTAAACTCACCAATGCCAGTTTCGGTCTTATAAAACACTGTACCAATCTCGAATACTCTGACATCTTTTAGTCCCAACAAATCTGTATGGACATGATTGGAATCTAGAGCTGCTGTAATGTTTTTGGTTAGAGAACTTCTTAGGTAACTCTTATCACTAGCTAGAGCATTTCTAAGCTGGATGTCTCCTTTCTTTTGGAAAGATGAGGTGATTATTTCTGAAAAGCCCAACTTCATTAAACTCTGCCTAATTGCTTCACTGTAGAATTGACGCTTATTGACGGATGTTATCTTTCTTGACTCTGGGACTACGGACACTATTTTGTGTAAACCATATATTCTTCCCACCTCTTCAATGTAGTCAGCTTCGATATTCAAATCACTTCGCTCAAACGGACCAGTTGCAAGGAGAGCCGCTTCAGGTGAGTCAATATCTACCTCCACGACCGCTCCGGTACGCTGGATAATTGCACTCACTTCTTCAAGAGTCAGACTTAATCCTAGTAGCGCATTTACATGACTGATTCTTACTGTCACAGTTGGGATGGCTTTTTTGATCAAATACTCATCGTGTACTCCTACCAGTTCCCCACCAGCAATGTCTGTAATCAAAGAAATAATATCTCGCTGTGCGTATAGCGACAGCTCGCGTGACGGCTCATTTTCAAACCGCTTAGACGCGTCGATTACAATCCCAAGACCACGCGCAGTTTTACGCGTAATAGTCGGATGAAAATGAGCCGCTTCAATAATGATATTCTTGGTTCCAGCATGCACTCCAGCATAACGACCTCCCTTTACCCCAGCTAGACCAACCGGAGTATTTGAAGATCCATCCACAATTAATAATTCTGAGCCAGTCAGTTCAACCACTCTATCCTCTTCTTTCCCCCCTTCGGCCAACAGACTGACCTTCTCACCGGCCGCAGCAAAACGAACATCAAAATGCCACTTACCATCTACCTGAGGAAACAAATCTGCATCATAAGCATGGAGAGGTTGTCCGATGGCATACATCACGTAATTGGTTGCGTCTACTATATTATTGATCGAACGCTGTCCAAGAGCGCGCATTCTTTTCTGTAGCCACTCTGGAGACTCTTTTACCTCAATACCCCTAATCAAAGCTGCGGTGAAACGCGGACAAGCTTCGGCATCTGCGATTTTTACCTCTATCAAATCTGTCTTCGGCAAATCAGGCAATTCACTAAGCGGGTCATTCACCAGCTTTGTGTCTAAAATAGTCGCCAGCTCCCTAGCAATACCCCGATGACAAAGACAATCACTAGCGCGATTTGGCAAAACATCTACGTCTATTACAGACTCCCCCTCCACTTCTTCAGAGTCATCAATTTCAAAAGCATGAGCATTAAGCAACTCCTCAACCTTGCTTGGTTCAGGCAATTTTTCACCAACGTATTCCTTTAGCCAACTGTGAATTACTTTCATACTAAAACTGATTAACAAATCTTAAATCTCCGGTGTACGAATCACGCACGTCTTCGATTCCATACTTCATTACTGCCAATCTATCAATACCAATCCCAAACGCGTAACCAGAATAGATTTCAGCATCAACGCCAGCTGCCTTTAGCACATTTGGGTGGACCATACCGGCCCCCATTACTTCAATCCACTTTCCTGCCAGCTTACTGTCACCTTCAAGTAATTTCATATCAACCTCAACCCCTGGCTCCACGAATGGAAAAAAACTTGGCCGAAAACGCACTTCAGTCTTGCCACTAAAAAACTTTGAGAAGAAGTACTCAAGAGTACCCTTGAGATGCCCGAGATGAATTCCCTTATCTACACACAGACCTTCTAGCTGATAAAACTGAGCTTCATGAGTTGCGTCTGTTGTCTCATTTCTAAATACCTTACCTGGAACAATGATTCGAATTGGTGGCTCATGTGACTCCATAAACCTAGCCTGCACTGGACTAGTGTGAGTACGAAGCACCGTTGGCTCAGAAACATCTTTATCCTTAAACCAAAAAGTGTCCTGCATATCACGAGAAGGATGATCCTTAGGAACATTCAATTGATCAAAATTGTAATGTTCAGTTTCTGCCTCTGGACCCTCAGCAAAATCAAAACCTATTTCAGTAAAAATATCATTAATCTCAGCAATCATTCTCGATAAAGGATGTTGGTGTCCATTTGGTATTTCCATAGAATTCTAGTTTAACACGGGATTAGTTTGGTTCAATTTCTGTAATTATCTCAAAGTATCTACCGTCTTCCATTAGATAAATCGCTCCATTTTCTACTGCTACTTGAAAATCATTTCCGGCATATAGGAGTTGAGTATTCTGCCATGAGCGATCATCAATCTCCGTCACATACAAACCGTCCTCAAGTTGCATTAAAATCAAATCTTTGCTGTTTGGGAAAAAATCGTAGAAGTAAACATCTTGCCATTTTCTGTCCAGCCTTATTTCTGGACGACAAACTCTGTTTCCATCAATCATCACCGGAGTTGTGGTTGAAATCTTCAATCGCTCTATTTCATCAGCGACATGTTGACCGTAGCGTTCTGCGACAGAAGTAGAAGCTCTATCTGAAACACAGAAGTAATAAGGTATGTTGTTGGTTGATGAATTCCAAACAACATACAGCTCGCCCTTCTTCTCAACTATTTGCAAATCCCCGCTAGCTACAACATCTTCACTTTCAGTAGATGAAGACACCGACTCAGCTGAAGTGGCAAAACGGAAACGCTCCATCCCGTCAAGAATTTTCTCAAATACAGAACGTGTAGAAGTTGAACTTGAAATAAACAAACCAGACGCAAAAACGTATTCACCATTTAGTTCAAGAGATGTGGTGGCGGTACTAGTAGCAATCAAATACGGAATAGTCGTAGTGGCCTTATCATAAAAACTTAGACTCGGTGCAGACTTAGCCAAATATACTGGAGTCCCAGTAGCAGTCACATATTTTGTAATCGGGCGCAGGTGTGGCAACACTGGCATATTGAATGCCGAAGCTTCTACCACGATGTACGGATCGACCGGAAGTACTTTAACCCAAGTATGCAGGTCAGGCCTCTGCACTACCACCCTATGTTGTTTAGCTTCAATATTTTGAATGTAGTAAGCAGAGCGAAACAAACGCGGACGTTCCACCTGCTCTTCATCTAAGTAAACATCCACTTCGAGATTGTCGGTTGTTATGTACATTCCGCCTGTGGTCACGATAGTAGTTTCCTCATTATCAAAACTAATCCTGTATCCAGTAGTATAAAAAATTAAAGACGGTAGAGTTATCACAAATACCAACACTAGTATAAGAAAAAAGCGCTTGCGATGAGTGTGTGATAGACCTCCGATTTGTGGTTCAGGATGCATAAATTTATTTTATTCTTTTAGGTGTTACCCAAAATCCCATGTAACGACCAAACATCAATCTAGTTTGCGCATCGAGTCCAGGAATAGCACTAAATACAATCATGGTCATTGGAACCATAATCCATTGCAGAGTCATTACGATGTAACGGAAACGGCTGTGACCGTCTGGACGTGGTGGCGTAAGCGATAATGAAATTATCGATGATACAACCAAACCAAGCATGGCCACGATCAAAAGATTACGAACCATAATTGGCAACTCATAAGAAAGTACAGTCTCATGGAATTCACGAGTACCGAGGAAAATCGGCGCCCAACCAAGGATGAAAAGCATGATTGGGTTTGTAACCAATGACCAATACCCTTCCCCCTGCAAAGCACCAATTACCCAACGCTTCTTGAGCGGGATAGCTTTGTTTTTTGTAAAGTGATAAATCAGATAAACCCAGTTCTCAACTCCGTAAGTCCAACGTCGATGCTGGCGATAAATATTCTGAATCGTTCCCCAAAGGGTCGGGGCTGTGGTCGCGTCCATCGCAATCGGGTAAGACAAAGACACCACATCAAATTCTCCATCATTTGCTATTAGCAAGTTCCAATAGATTCTTGAGTCTTCACTCACTACATTTGGCTGACCATAACCAATCTCATACAGCGCCTGAAAACTGACTGAGTGTGAAGAGAAGGTTGCGGCTCGCTCTGGCCTCTCCTGCATAATCATTTGCCAGAACGTACTAGACATTGCCATTACCCTAGACAAAGCTGTTGCTTCCCAGAGGTTGTTTGTGAAAAGTGGTACTGGTTGAAAAGCACTTTTGTATGGATTTTCTGCTGTCATGAAATGCCAGATTAGACAGTTGAAATAATCTGGATAAATAACTGTATCAATATCAAAGATAGAGGTCAGGATATTTTTATATGGAATATTCTCTTTATCGATAACCAGCTTTTTAACCTGGTGTAACGCGTAGTGAGTATTTGATCCCTTACCAGCAATCTCACCCACAGTATCAGCCGGATGAATAGTCACCAGAAAATGACCAAACCGATGACCATACTCCTTCTCGATATCTCTAGCCAACTCAATTGCTTCAGTACCTGCCCTATCTTCCGCAGCCAAAACTACAATCATTTTACTTAGGTCGTAGTTTGATTCTGCCAAACCTTTGAAAGTTCCTTCAAGAACTTCACGTGGTTCTTTATAAAATGGAAAAATAACTAGATGGTGAAAATCATCATAATCAAATCTCTTAACCAGAGCACTCCAGTCCAGCTCCATATGATGCTTCAAACGCTTCCAATTGTGACGAACATGGAAAGAGAGGAATATGGTTTTTAGAACCCAGTAGATAGAAAAAGCAATAATAAAGTACGCCGCAAAAAATGGTGCGTACATCGAAGCGAGGATAATACCAGCGATAGTTGACCAAGCCAAAAAGCCTGGAAGTATTTCTAGAAAACGAAAAAAGCGTCGGTCTGAACCCGACAATTCTTCTGCTCGAGCAACCTTAAAGTCTGCCCGTCGCGCATATGGAAGTAAATGTGATTTGTCTTCTGACTCCATGGACACAGCCGAGTATATACCTTTTTGAGGCTAAAATAAAGGCCCTTAAACAAATTAAGCCTCAGCTAAAGCTGAGGCTTAATTTTTTGAATCACCTGCATATTTATACAGATGGTCGGCATTCGGTCATAAAATTGAATGAACTTAACTTTATGACCCTCATTTGAGCCACCTGTCAGACTCGAACTGACGACCCACGGTTTACAAAACCGTTGATCTACCAACTGAGCTAAGGTGGCTTATTAAATTTTGCTGTACTTCTTGCACCATCTACTTCATCGGCGAGCATCGGTTTTGAATCAAAACTTTGAAACTGTTCCCAGAACTGTTTCAACTCTACCAACTGAGCTAAGCTATACTCTTTGCAGACAAACCCTTTTTATCTGCGCACTGAATCCTATCAGAAAATAAAAATTTTTGCCAGTGAATTCTAGTGTTTTTCTTCTAGTTTTTTGTGGCGTAATTTTGTCTTCTGCGCCGGGGTCAATGCAGTGTCCTCTTTATGGATTGCCATCTGACTAAGGTGATTCTGTTCGTTGAGTCGTTTTTTCTCAAATCTCAGTTTCTTTGTTCTCTCTCGATTGCGTTCAAACAATACTTCAAAGTATGTATAGAAGCGAACCATCACCCTGAGTATAGTCCTGAGGACAGAATGAATACTGTAGTACCAATTCAGTTGAACGATATACTTTATAAAATGCTCAACACTCCTAAGCAACCACGTTTCAACTCTGT
>JAGQMJ010000031.1 GCA_020428685.1 Candidatus Kaiserbacteria bacterium | reverse complement strand
TGAATTTATGCAGGCGCCTCAGTAGATTTGACCTGTCAAGGGAGAATGTACTGACGGAGAGCTGTATACTCCATGTCACTGTGATTTATGAAACTTTTAGTGATAAAAAGCAGCGCGCCCTTCGGGCGCGCTGCTTTTTGTTTACATTCCCACCTAGCGCTGCCATTGTATATGTTATTATATTAGTACTTATTAAGAGTGTCAGATATTTTATATGAAAAGATTTTTCTCAGTTGATAGAAGGGAGCTGATGTCAGTTTCAAAGATTGTATTTCTCAGTGTTTTATTAAGTTTTGGAATGCAATTTATTTATGCATGGACAGCTCCTTCTGGTACAGCTCCAGCAGCAAATGTGTCTGGTCCTATTACTACAGGTGGAAATCAGATAAAGACTGGAAGCCTAACAGCAAATGGAGGATTGGCAGCGCCAAGTGTGGTAGATACAGACAATGTAAGCTACTACTTAAATCCAAGTGGTTCTAGTGTGTTCTCAAGCCTTCAGACGACCGGTAAGGTAACATCAGCTGCTACTGTAGCCTCTGACTCTTCTTCTACTCTTGTAACAAAGGGCTATCTAGAAAGTGTAGCCGGGACTGGTGGAGTCGGTGAGTATGCAGGAACATGGGTTTGGAATAATAGTTGGGGAAATTGCCACGTGGCAAATCAATTTTCTGGAGGGTGTTCATGTCCATCAGGCTATAGCTCTCATTACGTGATGACTATAGAAAACAGTCGTTCCTACAACATGTATGATTGTTGGAAATAATTAATTATTTATGGAAGAATCAAATACTCAGGTCGAAGTAGTGCCAAAAGAAAGCACTTTGCACAAAGTTGGGCTTTATGTGCTGGGTTTTATTCTGGCAGCGATTATTATTTGGGGTTCAGCCGAAATCAGAAATTCCGCTAGTTATCAAAATTTTTGGACTAGTGAAGCTGAGGTACAAGAGGAGGTTGTCTCAAGTGAAGAGGTGATTAATAAACAATTTGAGATTCTTGCTGCAGAAGAGGCTGGCACTGGTACGTCTTCAGTCTCAAATGATGCTTTTAAACAAATGGAAATGATTGCCTCAGATGAAGCTTCGGCTGAAGCAGAAAAGCCAACCAGAGAAGAGGTCGATAATCAGCTCAAGGCGTTACTAGAGAACCGATAGTCGCTTGCTTATGACTTACAAAAAACTACTCTTAGCTCTGCTGTTGGTTTTTGTGTGTACCAATTTTAATTCTGAAATAAAGTACGCAGCTGCCTCCCTCACAGACAGTTCAGGCGGCTGGGCTTGGGGCGGAAGTGTTGATTCTACTGGTGAGTACCAAGGTATCGGTTGGATAAGTTTTAATGATACCAATGTCGGAAGTGGAGGTGGTAGTTATGGGGTAGATATACCGCCGGCAAATGGAGATGTGACAGGTTATGCTTGGAGTGAACATTATGGCTGGTTGTCTTTTCAGGCGACTGATCTGGCAGGCTGTTCCCCAGCTCTTTCTACTGCTGAGAGAATAGGTAATTACATAACTGGTGGAGCTAGATTCATAGCTATCGCAAATGAAATCGCTATGGGTAATAACGGTGGTTTTGATGGTTGCGTTAGTCTTGCTGGGGCAGATTATGGAGTGACTGTCTCTGGTAACCAATTAAACGGTTATGCTTGGTCTAGTGATTTGGGGTGGATTGATATGAGCGGAGTAGCTTTTACTGATTCGGGAGCCAATCTAAATTCGACCAACGCTGCTCCGGCATCAGGAAGTACACACATCACCAGCCAAAGCATTACTTTTTCGGGAGATGTGAGAGCTGGAGACAATAGTTTTGCTGAAGGTGGCTGGGTTGATCTGGAGATTGATTGGATGTCTGACGGCGTGGGAGCGATGGGTGATTTCGATGCTAGTTTCAATGCAAACGGAGGTATTCAGCTGGGTGCTTTTTTATCGAGTGAAGTAAAAAGTATTGGATACATTTTACCGGCAGGGGTTGCGCCAGCTGGTACTCATAGATATCGTTTCCATGCTGATACGACAAATGTACTGGCCGAATATAATGAACTAGACAACTATTCTGAGTGGGTAACTTTTATAGTGGTTCCTCCACCGTCTGTTGCCCTGAGTGCACTTGGCTGCAGTATTCCAATCGGTAGTTCTCAGTGTAACAACGGAAATGCAAATTGGACCTTTAGTTATGGTACTGGCCCATATGAAGTCTCAAATACTCTAACTGGAACAATCATAGGAACTTCAGTAACAAGTGGAGGAAATGTTCCAGTTTTGATGGAATATGGCACCAATCGTATTGAGGCGACCGATAATGGTAATTTACTAGGATACAGAGAAGTAGATGTTAGTTGTGGGGTTGGTGGGTACTGGATTGGGACTATCTGTGATTTGCTACCATTGCCACCACAAATCGAAATTGAATCAAATCCGGAATACATAAGAAGTGGCGGCGTGGCTGAGATTGCAATAGAGATAGACCATGCGTATCATCTTGAATGTATGCTTATTGGGGCAAGCGCTACTCCCACTTCTTTTATTCATAGTGGTACTCCTGTTATAAATACATACCGCTTCAATACAGCTGCACTAACTTCAGACCAGAAGGTGGAGGTGCAGTGTCGGTTTGGTGGGACCCTGGTAGGAACTGAAGAGGGTAGAGTAAATGTTCTGCCGGTCCTACAAGAGCTCTAGTTGAAAAAACAAAAGGCCGTGCTGAAAGCACGGCCTTTTCGTAAGTATTAAGGTCTTCTTTTAACGTAATCAGAAATAGTATCGGTAGCATTTACTCTGTCGAATCCGAGGCCTGCCACTATCATATTGATAAGGCCGGAAATGATTAGGATAAGAACAAAGGCAGACACACCGTAAATAGCCAAGTTTTTTGCATTTTCGCGACCTTCTTCATTGGAGCTGCCAATCACAAAAAAACGAACCACGTTGATGATAAAGAAAAGAAATGCAATAAGCATTAAAAATGGCATCACTGTAGTGTCTAAAAACTTAGTCACGCTGACGATGAATGTTTGTAAACCTTGAGCCGAGGCTAGGTTTGGGATAAGTAAAAGCGTGAGAAGAAGTAGTGTAGTTTGTTTCATGTAAATATTATACTTCAATCAAATAAAAATATATAAACAACTAAACATTGACATTTTCAATAAGTGTAGTATCTTCTGCAAAGAATTTGTACAAATCCATCATTGAGGTAGCAAATGTTTAGTAAAATATTGTCGTATTTGGCTTCGACAGCGCTTTCCCTGGTGCTGCTTACTGTCTTGTTTGCCGTGTTTACTTCAGGTGCTATGGAAGTTTATGAGCCCAAGACAGGGAAGTGTCTGTACCAGCTTGATTCTGAATGGCTTGGCTTTGGTCAGGTGCACAAGAGAAGTTGTGGTACTCACGGCTCACTGGCGGTAACACGCATATCAATGGACAGAATGTAAAAATGGGCCGGCTAGTTTACTAGCCGGCCTACTCTTTTAAAGGCTTTCATATTTAATAAAAGTTTGCTATAGTTCTGACCACATCGTAGAAACCACCGTCCGCGCTTAGCTCAGTTGGCTAGAGCATTCGACTGATACTCGAAAGGCCCTAGGTTCGAATCCTAGAGCGCGGACGGTGGTTTTTACTTTGTCCGTGCGAGCTGAGAAAAGCGTTTAGCTTTTCTCCCGTCCTCGACCGGAGAGAGACAAGTCGATATTTGTGAGACCTGAGGGTTGGCTAGAGGGCCACAAGGGCCACTTCCATTTCTATATTCCCTCTGGTCATTAGAAATTAGGTCGCACTCCTGATACTCGAAAGGCCCTAGGTTCGAACCCTAGAGCGCGGACTAAGAATTTAATCTCCTTGTATGATAAAACCTGCCGGAAGGCAGGTTTTATCGTGAGTAAAGGCCGGCCCCTTCGGGGCCGGCCTTTACTCTTCTACCGCTCAAAGCTTTCAATGCTTCCTACTGGAGTATTAACTTGTTGCTGTAGATATTCCGTTTGGATTTTAAGGTCGGTCGCTACCGCTTGTAGTTCGACAGCGATTCCGTAAACAAAGTATGTGAAGCCGATAACTAGACCCCAGGCTACAAAGGGGAATATTTTGTAAGCTTCTAAAGCTTTGTCGTTGCCATTGGTTTTCATCTGTTAAGCATATCATTGTCACAATCTAGAATTAGATGATATCCATTGTTTTTTTATCAGTTTTGATTACTATACAAGTATGAATTTCAAAGACTATTTTAAGGATAAAAAAGTAACGGTGATGGGTCTAGGGTTGCTTGGTCGTGGTATCGGGGATGCTGAATATATTGCTGCAGCCGGAGCAAAGGAGGTGATTGTGACCGATCTTAAAAGTGAAGAGCAGTTAAAAGAATCCGTCGAGAAATTGAAGGATTGCAATAATATTACTTTTGTTTTGGGACAGCATCGAATAGAGGATTTTGAGAATCGTGATTTGATTTTGGTGGCTGCAGGTGTGCCGACTAACTCAGAGTTTCTGAGGCACGCCAGCGAAGCTGGCGTGCCTCAGAAACAAAGCGCAGCTTTATTTGCAGAGCTTTCTCAAGTGCCAGTTATTGGGGTGACCGGTACCCGTGGCAAGTCGACTGTCACGCACATGATTCATCATGTAATTTCTGAACTGACTGGCGAGCCGGTTTTGCTGGGAGGGAATGTTCGTGGAGTTTCAAATCTCCAGCTTCTTAATGAAGTGAAAGAGGATTCACTTTGCGTGATGGAATTGGATTCTTGGCAGTTGCAAGGTTGGGGTTGGTCCAAGATGTCTCCGCAGGTGGCAGTCTTTACCAACTTCATGGAAGACCATTTAAACTATTACCAAGTTGGTGGAAAAGAAAAGAATGAAGCGATGGATTTATATTTTGCAGATAAAGCCAATATTTTCCGTTACCAAGAGGAGAGTGGGGTTTTGGTGACTACTCCAGAAGTATTTGAAAGAGCAAAAAAGCTTGAGGGGGTTACTCTTGGACAAGAAGTAGTTTTGGTGGACGGCTCTGCTATGCCAGAAGACACCTTATTGGCAATGCCAGGGGAGCATAATCGACTAAACGCTGCTCTGGCCTATGAAGCTCTTAAGGCGCTTGGCTTAGAAGATGAAGAGATATTTTCTGGTCTAGCCAGTTTCCCAGGGGTGCCTGGTCGTTTGGAATACTTAGGGGAGAGAGATGATGTAAAAATCTATAATGATAATAACGCAACCACACCACAAGCAACCGTGGTTGGCTTGCGAGCCGTCGGGAACGCGGATGAAAAGAATGTGATTCTGATAGCAGGTGGAGCGTTCAAGGAGGTTGGTCCGCAAGTTTTGATAGATGAAATTCCTAAGTATTGCAAGAAAGTGATTTTGTTGGCCGGCAGTGGGACAGACATGATGAAGGATAAGGTTGAGGCTGAGGTGGTTGAAAGTGTAGAAGAGGCGGTGAAGGCCGGACTGGCCTGCGGCCAGCCCGGCGACATCATCCTTTTTAGCCCTGGATTTGCTTCTTTTGGAATGTTCAAAAACGAGTACGAACGCAACGACGCTTTTGTGGCCGCAGTTAGAGAGTCGGATTAGTTTCCTTTGGACAGAGTGGCACAAACCAAAGTCACTCTCGACTCATACGCTCCTTGGCTGCCCCAGCCAAACCCACCCAGCCATAGTCGCTCTTTGCTGAGAGTGGCTTTGGTTTGCTATGTGAATCACTCGCATCACAACCTGTTTCCTGTCAGTATATTCTGAGCGTTCGTGGGGGGCTGAGTGCTTCGTAAAGCCAATTTTCCATCGGGAGCGTGTGAAGAATATCCTGACAGGAAACAGGCAGTGGGTCACTGAAAATAAGGCGCTAAATGTGCAAAATCGTGCTATAATGTTTCTTTCTTAAACATGGCAAAATTAGATATAAATAACATTTCAAGAATTCACCTGATTGGTATTGGGGGGATCGGAATGTCGGCTTTAGCTCGGCATTTTTTAGCTGAGAAAAAAAAGGTCAGTGGCTCTGACCGTACACTTTCGCCAATTACAAAAACTCTAGATTCTGAGGGGGTGCAGATTTTTGGCGAGCAAATAGCTGGTAATGTCACTTCCGATATTGAGCTGGTTGTGTACACAGAAGCGATGCCTAGCGAGCATGAAGAAATGCAAGCGGCTCGAGAGCTTGGTGTGCCGATGATGAATTATTTTGAGGCACTTGGGTTGGCGATGAATCCGTACTACCTGATAGCCGTAGCCGGCACTCACGGCAAGACTACTACTACTGCGATGCTGACCGAAATATTTGAGTCGGCCGAAAAGGATCCGACAGCCGTCATTGGTTCGCTGCGTGCTAAGACTAAGAGTAATTATCGAGCTGGAAAAAGTAAGTATGCGATTGTAGAAGCATGTGAATACAAGCGAGATTTTTTGCACCTTACTCCAGATGTCTTGGTGATTACTAATGTTGAGTTTGAACACGTTGATTACTATAAAAATCTAGAGGATGTACAGAGTGCTTTTAAGGATTTGATTGCACGAGTGCACGAAAATGGGGTAGTGATTACAAACGCAAAGGACCCTCGTATTGTTCCGGTTTTGGAGGGTGTTCATGTGCCGGTTGTAAACTACATGAGTTATCTGGATTTGGATTTAGAACTCAAGCAACCAGGTCTTCACAATCGTCTGAATGCGGCGGCGGCGCTGGCTGTCGCTAAGCACGAGAAGCTGGACAGTGACGAAGCCAGCGCCGCCCTCACCAACTTCACTGGGACATGGCGTCGATTTGAATATAAGGGCGAATTGAACGGAGCTAGGATATACGACGACTATGCTCATCATCCAACCGAAATCCGCGCCTCGATAGATGCTGCTCGCGAACTGTACCCTGAGCGGCGATTGGTCATAGCATTTCAACCGCATACTTTTTCTCGCACTAAGGCTTTGTTTGATGAGTTCGCTAAGGCACTTGGCTTGGCTGACAAGATAATTATTTTACCTATTTACTCCGCCCGTGAAGATAATGCTAGTGGTGTAACCAGTCGTGAGCTAGCAGTGAAGTCTCTCGAGTTTATTTCTGATTCGGTGTACTCCAATTCAATCGAAGATGCTGCCAAGCTCTTAAATAAAGAATTGACCGACAACGACGTCTTGATGGTAATGGGAGCCGGAAACGTGACTGAGTTGGCTACTATGCTGACGAGGTAGTCCAAAGTTTTAAATTGAATATAAAATGAGCCAGCCTATCATACTTATGGCTCGGCTCGTGTTCCATAAATAACAGTTATTAAGGCTGGATTACTTCTTTTACTTCGTACATTTGGAACAGTACCAGTATCATAATTGCTGTAATTCAGATTGAAGCATAGATATTGCTTTCACCCGTTATGCCACTCTAAAGAGACAGTACACAGAATCCTACGATTACACATAATTTAGTGAATTTTCCCCAGAAAGTAAATCGGGCTCACTTACAGTGTTATGGAGTTGTACTTCACGTAACCAAATGAAGTTTTATTTGGAAAAGTGACAAAAGCGCATACCTAAAACACTGCGTATTGGCGACAGGTGTGATAATGTACCTCAATATGGAATTAGGAAAATTATCTTTAGTGGCTACACCGATTGGAAATTTGGAGGATATTACTTTGCGTGCTTTACGGATTTTGAAAGAGGCGGATTATGTTTTGTGTGAAGATACTCGGGTCACAGGGAAGCTGCTTCATCATTATGAAATAAAGGCAAAGATGGTTCGGTATGATGCACATGCCAGCGAGCAAGTGCATCAGCAGATTATCGAGGACTTGCTCGCTGGCCAACAGATTGCTTTGGTGAGTGATGCCGGGACACCGGGTATTAGTGATCCTGGGGTTTTGTTGGTGCAGCGCGCCCGCTCCGCTGGCGCGCTGCTGGAAGCCATCCCTGGGCCTTCGTCTGTAACAGCAGCGGTTTCTTTGGCTGGTATCGCTGGCAATCAATTTACTTTCTTAGGATTCGTGCCACACAAAAAGGGCCGGCAGACGTTCTTCA
>JAGQMJ010000030.1 GCA_020428685.1 Candidatus Kaiserbacteria bacterium | reverse complement strand
TCGATATTCGGTTCGATTGAGTTCTTGAAAAGGGAGGGTAGGGATTATTCAGATATGGAGGTTGTGACCACAAAGATTGAACACCCTTCGATAACGGAAGCAATGTCTCAGCTTGAACGATTGGGGGTGATTGTGAAGTATGTTGCGGTCAACGAAAGAGGGTTGATAATTCTGGAGGATTTGCGCAGTAAGCTTTCTGCCAAGACTGTGCTTGTTTCTTGTGCTTATGCTAACAGTGAGATTGGGGCAGTACAACCTCTCCGAGCAATTAAGAAAATGATGGCAGAGTTTGAAAGTAATTTTTCTACAAAAATTCTATTTCATGTTGATGCAGCTCAGGCTCCACTTTGGTTGAATTGTCAGTTTGAGTCTGTGGCGGCAGATTTTTTGGTGCTGGATGCTGGTAAGTGCTGTGGCCCGAAAGGAGTCGGCGTGCTGCTGCATAGCAGGAGAGCGAAGCTCGTGGCTGTAAATTATGGCGGAGGTCAAGAGGCTGGTTTGCGAGCTGGTACAGAAAATACAGCTTCTATTGCCGGAGCAGCTAGAGCTTTTAGCTTGGCTCAAAAAGATTGGAAAGAGAGATCGGGTCAGGTTGGTGAAGTTCGAAATAGGGGTATCAGTATTTTGCTTGAGAATATTTCTGGAGCAGTCTTGAATGGAGGGATTGCTGAAGACAGGCTTGCAAACAATATCAATGTATCGATTCCTGGCTTGGATACCGAATATGCGGTGGTAGTGCTCGATGCGAAAGGTTTTGCTGTAAGTACCAAGTCGGCTTGTGCTGGCGCGGGCGGGGGTGAGAGCATGGTGGTGAGGGAGATTTCAGCCGACCCCGCCCGCGCCAAATCCACTATCAGAATCTCACTTGGCCCAGATACGACCACTGGTCAAATCGAATCTATGGTCAATGTTCTAAAAAAACATATGGAAATGATGAAAACTGTCTCGTAGGGATACGGTTGGAAATTGAAAGGCCGGCCGTTCAATTTGACTCACACTAAAATCCATTGCAATATAGCTAATAACGGTACGTAATAACTGAGAACTGGCTATTTCTGTACATACCAATCCGAACGTCTGTCTGCCAGTACCGTATAATAAATATTGAATATGCCGAATTTCCACAATTTCACAACCAAAGCCAAAGAGGCTATTAGAAAAGCACACGAATTAGCAATCGAACGAGGTCAAAACCACGTTAGTCCGATTCACCTAATGACCGCACTTGCAATGCAGGATGAAAGCGCAGTTATAGCTATCTTGGACCGATTAGATATAGATATTATTGCTTTTACAGATTTGCTACTTGAAGCTCTGGAAACCCCAGAAGTGCAAAATACCATCTCGCAGTCTTACCAGCTTTACCTTACTCCAGAATTAGCCAAAGCTCTGGAATTTTCTGGTACTTACGCGGAGCAGTTGGGTGATTCTTATGTAGGAGTCGAGCACTTGTTTGTGGCGGCTCTCGAGCATCCAGGGCCTGGAGTAGAAATAATGCAGCGAACAGGAATCGAAAAGTCACGAGTAGCTGATGCAATAAAGGACCTGCGTGAAAATAATGTAACTGATGCTCAGGCGCCAAAGAAATTCCGTACTCTTGCCAAGTATACTCGCAACCTCACCAAGCTGGCTCAGGAAAACAAAGTTGATCCAGTGATTGGAAGAGACATAGAAATCCAGCGAGTTATCCAGATTCTTTCCCGTCGTACCAAGAATAATCCAGTTTTGATTGGAGAGGCTGGTGTGGGAAAGACTGCTATTGCAGAAGGTTTGGCTCAACAAATCATGTTGGGACAAGTGCCAGAGTCTGTAAAAGATAAAGAAATTCTCTCTCTAGACTTAGGTCTTTTGGTTGCAGGTACTAAGTTTCGAGGAGAATTCGAAGAACGCCTTAAAGCTGTAATGAAAGAGGTGGAGAATGCTGCCGGCCGTGTGATTTTATTTATTGATGAATTGCACACAATTGTAGGCGCTGGACAAGCTGACGGCTCAATGGATGCTTCAAACATGCTGAAGCCTGCCTTGGCGCGTGGTGAAATCCGTGTGATTGGAGCTACTACTCTAAAGGAGTACCAAAAGCATATCGAGCGTGACCCAGCTTTGACTCGTCGCTTCCAGCCGGTTTATGTAAACGAGCCAACTCAAGACGATGCGGTGGCGATTTTGCGCGGTCTAGCCGAAAAGTACGAACTTTATCACGGAGTCCGCATTACCGATGACGCTATCTTGGCGGCCGTCAATCTTTCGTCGCGCTACATCACAGATAGATTCTTACCAGACAAAGCAGTGGACTTGGTAGATGAAGCAGCAGCAGCACTTCGGATAGCTCTTGAAAATAAACCTGAAGAACTGGTTGAGACAGATAGATTGATTCGACGTTTGGAAATTGAGCGTGAAGCTTTGCGAAAAGAAGTGGAGATTACTGAGCATAAGAAAAAAGTGAAGGATCGTATTAAAGAGATTGAGAAAGAAATTGGTAACTACAAAGAAACCACTTCAAATCTCGAAGCAAAATGGCTCAATGAAAAAGCGGCTTTGGGAGAAATCAGCAAGCTTAAGAAAGAGCTTGAAGAATTGCGTGTGGAAGCCGAGAGTGCTGAAGCTATGGCTGATTTGACTCGTGCGGCTGAGATTCGTTATGACACAATCCCAACTGTCCAAAAGGAGCTAGATGTGAAATTGAAACGACTGAAGAAGCTACAGCGGACACGGCGACTCCTAAAAGAAGAAGTGACGGAGGAAGATATTGCTTCAGTGGTTTCTCGTTGGACTGGAGTACCTGTCTCTCGCATGCTAGAAGCTGAGGCGCAAAAACTCGCACGTATGGAGGAAGATTTGAAGGAAAGAGTTATTGGTCAAGACAATGCAGTAAAGCTGGTATCTGATGCTATCAAGCGTTCCCGAGCCGGTATCGCTGATCCAAACCGACCGATCGGTTCGTTTCTATTTCTTGGTCCAACCGGAGTCGGTAAAACAGAGCTGTCTCTTGCTTTGGCAAAATTCATGTTTAACGACCCTGACGCCTTACTCCGTATCGACATGTCGGAGTTCATGGAGAAGCATTCTGTATCGAAGATTATTGGTTCGCCTCCTGGCTATGTTGGTCATGAAGAAGGGGGGTCAGTGACCGAAAGAGTGCGTCATCGTCCTTACTCAGTGATTCTTTTGGATGAAGTTGAAAAGGCACATCCAGAAGTGTTCAACGTTCTTTTGCAAGTTTTGGATTCTGGACACCTAACTGACGCGAAAGGTCGCAAGGTAAACTTCAAAAACACAGTCATTATTATGACTTCAAATATTGGAGCAGAACATATTAGTCGAATGTCCAACTTTGGCTTTACGATTGATCATGGTGAAGAGGCTCAGTATACACAAGCAAAAGATAAGGTGGTTGAAAGTCTGAAGCAGTATTTCCGTCCAGAATTTTTGAATCGACTCGATGAAATTATCACCTTTGATTTGTTGTCTCCTGAAGTGATATCTGGAATTGTAGATATTCAGGTGGAAGACGTGATTGCTCGTCTTGAAAAGAAGGAGATTGCTCTAAGTATTAGTCAGGATGTGCGGGACTACTTGGCGAAGGAAGGGTACGATCCGAAGTTTGGTGCTAGACCGTTGCGACGGCACATCCAAAGTAAGATTCTTACTCCGGTGGCCAATATGATGGTAGGTGAAGGGGTTTTGCAGGGTGGAGTGGTAAAAGTGACCATGAAGAAAGGTGAGCTTGATTTTGAGATTAAGAAGACAGGAAGAAAGAATCGACCAGCAAAGTCAGCGCCAAAAAAGACTGTAAGTAAGAAGAAGACTCCAGTGGCAGTGTAGGGAAGAGTTGGAGGAGTAAAGGCCGGCCCCGAAGGGGCCGGCCTTTACATAACAAAAAGAGGGGTCTGCTTACGCAGACCCCTCGGTCAAAATAAAAAGATCAAATCCCACCTAGACTTTTTTGCAGTGTGGGCACTATATTCTTTTTAGCCCGCTTCCTTGACAGTCCGGACAAGCATCGACGCCCTTACGCGGTCGTTCTTCCAGACCAAGGTTGAGAACCCTGTCTTTCCTTATGCCTATGCAATTCTGACATTCGTTGTCTTTTATGGGTCCAAATCCGTTCATCATCGTTCCTTCAGGTACTGGGTCCGCGTTTATGTTGTTATGATTTAGTCTCACAATCGTACAACTAAACATGGAGTAAAAAATCACATTTGGATAATAGAGCCGAACAATCAGCTTGATTGAGCCGACTGCCAGCAAAAATCCAACTGCCAGTAAGATGGGGGAAGAGGTGAAAAAAACAAAAGTCTTGGTCACATCGAATTGTTCCGTTGCCGCTTTGGCGATAAACAGAAAGATAATCCCCATGTACGAAGCTGTCAGTCCAATCTTGAACGGAGTGCCCAAGAAAAGGCCGTCGGGGTCCTTTCGTTTTGCGATGTAGCTGTATGCGCCCAAGAAAAGGCAAAGTGCTGCAAAAATGCACAGCATTGCCATGAATACATAATCAACCGTGCCAAAATATGACATTTGTAAATCTCCAGAAAGTGGGGGATTAGACAAAGCTGTTCAGGTACAAATTCAGTCCACCAACATTAAAACACTTATCAGCAATAAGTCAATGGTTTCGTAATGGTTCAATAGCTTGGAAACACCTAGATATCTAATACACTGTTTCCATAGGGCATATACAATTAACCCTAAAGCTCCAAAGGTGCGCAGAGACGGTGTATTTGCATATATTGTGTCTCCACGCCCCACCAAGGCACGTAAGCAAAACTGTTTGCTTACTAAAGAAAAGCCGTCCTCCAGGAGCTTTTCCTGTGGACGGCGGTTTTGTCTGTTCTATCTCTTAGTAGATCGAGAGGTGCTTCCCATCCCTTACGTAGTCCATGGGACGAATGGCCCAGACTACCTTCGGTGGGTCGCAGTCGAGATCAATGGTGTGGTAGCCATTACTGCTGTTCTTATCGTCACGTTCCCGGGGAGGTCGTTTCACTTGGTTGGGAAAGTGTCGATAGAGCACGGCCCACATCTTGAGGAAGGTGGTGTCGGACCAGAGACCGAACGATTTGAACCCGTCAATATCCCTTCCTTTCAGGATCTGTCTGGCCATGTCTATGTACTGGAGTTCTTGGACTTGACGTGGCCGAAAGAACTGCGCCACCAGGTTTGTGTAGCAGGGTGGCTCAAGCGACTTCCACCACATACTGTCTCGAGCCTTACACAGATTGATTTCGAGCTGGAAGTCGTACGGAACCACTCTCCGCTTCTCGATTTCAAAGTATCCGGGGAAGTTGAATTGGAAGGGTGGAGCGAAGACGTTCTCCCCGTAGCTTCTTTCTGTGAAATACCCAAGTACCAGAATCCTCCAGTCTCGCCCATCATCATTTTCAGCGATCACCACACCGACACAACGCGTTGTGTCATCGATGTACGCAATGAACGTGTCACCGGGTTGCACCGGTTGCTTTGCATTGTCAGTACTCACGAAGATCTCCTTGACCTAGGTATCGACACGGCATTCTCTATTGCAAGAGAAGTTTAGAAAACCGTGTGATTGACTGACTATACTCTCGGGTTTCCAAAAGTCAAGCACTGTTTAGTTATCGAACGCTCTCTCGGTCTATGAAAAAATCCCTATATAAATAGGGATTTTTTTGAGAGTGCGCCGAGCAGGATTCGAACCTGCGTAGGATAAATCCGTTAGATTTACAGTCTAATGCAATTGACCGCTCTGCCATCGACGCATGGATTGTCTCGAAAATTTAATAATCAACGAGTGGGAACAAAATATCACATCTTGGCGCTTTTTCAAAGCCCAGCTGTGATATTATTTTTAAATGAAAAGAAAAACTCTCTTTCTTGTGCTGGCGGTACTGACTACTTTGCCGACAGTTGCTTTTGCTGCCGGCTTGGTGCCTTGCGGCGGAAGCGGCGAGCAAGCCTGCCAGCTCTGCTATTTTGTTACCCTGATGGAAAATGTTTTTGCTTGGCTGGTGATGATTTTGTCTATCGTGGTCGCTCTCATTTTTATCACTGCTGGATTACGTTTGGTTACTTCCACAGGAAATGTGAGTGAAAAAGAAGCGGCAAAGAAAATGATAAACAATGCCTTTATTGGTTTTGTGATTGTTTTGGCGGCTTGGTTGTTGGTTGATTTTGGAATGAAGACTCTCTTGAGTGGTGGCAATTTTGCTGGGCCTTGGAATGCTATTCAGTGCGTACCGCAACCGCAATCTACTCTAGTGGCTGCTAGTCGCGGTCTAGCCAATGGTGGAACGATTAGTGAATCTTGCACCAAGACAGGTACTACTTTTGACTGCAATGCCCAAGTAGCTTCTTGTGCCACAGGTGGAGGTAATCCATATGTCGATACGTCAGACCCGAGTGATCATAAAGTGAATTGCACTTACTCAGCCGCTGCTTATGGTGGTAGCTGTACCGCAGTAGCAGACGCCACCAATCCATGTCACGCATCAAATTTAACTATGTTTGGTGCGCGAGCCGATGAGGCTTCGATTATTTGTAATAAGGAAAGTGGTGGCGCCCCGATAAAGTCTGGTTCAGATTTGTGTTGTGGTACTGATGGGGATTGTTCTGGCGCACCGTCATTCTCTGGTGGTTATTTCCAAATTAACGTGCTAGCTCACGGTGACAAGGTGCCGGGTTGTACTCCGGGCACATTTTACAAGGCTAATGGAACGGAGGGCCCACAGGGTGATTGTGTGAGAAGGAATAAAGAGGGTATTTGTACTGGCTGGTCATGTGAAATCACTGATGTGAGTATGTACAATACTTGTATGAAGGTGACTACAGACAAGCAGCTTAATTTTGATATTGCTGGAAAACTTTATAAGTCTAGAGGCGATGGGTTTGGAGACTGGAGCTGGTCAGCCAAGAGGTGCTCAGTCCCTACTAATATATAAACCATATGGATAACTCTTCAATCAGAACTCAGCTTCTACTAATCGGTATTTTTGTATTGATAGTGGGAATTTTAGGTTTCTTATTCATTACTGCTCCCGAGCCGGTCAATATTGCTCCAGACGGAAGTGTGGTTAATTTTGATGAGATTAGGAATGAGCAGCAGGAGGTCACGACAATTATTGGGGTGTTGTCTAAGACTGGTACTCAGGTAAAGGTTAGAGACTTTTACGGCGATGAAGGGGTGGTCTTGTTTGATGAAAAAGAAAAAACCTACTTGATTGGAGAGGAGAAGGGAGCAAACGGACCAATCTATCAAATATTTTACTTTGCGGGAGGAGGGGTTACAGTGTCGCTTCAGAATGAAAAATTGAACTTTGCTCGCTCTAGAGCGGAGGAAGATTTGCAGAAGAAGCTGGGCTTATCCTTGCTTGATATGTGCTCACTTAGTGTTCGGGTGACAGTGCCGGGGTTTGTTAGTGATGATTTTTCTGGCCGTGATCTCGGTTTGAGTTTTTGTCCGGGGAGTGAAGTTTTACCATAATTATTTAGTATGAAATATTTACCATCATTGTTAATTATTTGTTTAGTTTTATATCCTGAGTTGGCTTCGGCGGCTGGGCTTGTAAATTGTTCTGGTACCACTTGTTCTGCTTGTAATTTTATCGAGCTCGGAAACAGAATAGTGGTTTGGCTTATCATGATTATGTTCATGATTTTTGCTGTCATAGCTGTGTCAGCCGGCTGGGGCTTGGTGACTTCAGGTGGTAATACTTCCGCTCTGCAGGAAGCAAAGGGTAAGTTCACTAATGCTTTTATCGGTCTTATAATTGTCTTAGCGGCCTTTTTATTAGTTGATTCAATCATGAAAGCTTTACTTGATGGTGGTACAGGGACTATCAAAGGGTATGGACCTTGGTCAGAAGTAAAATGTAGTTACCACGCTGTACCAGAATTGGTTGCTCAGGATAGTGCTTCCACTCAAATACCGACACCAAATGGTATTGACTGTAAGGATGAAAACTCACTTATCAATAGGTTTGGCGGATCACCCAAAGGCCTTGTTGACCCCGAATTAACAAAACTTATAAATTGCTACATGTCAGACCCTGCCATCAGTGCAGGAGTTGATAGTGGTCAGATTTATACAGTGGATAGAAGTAATCCAATTTGTGCTGCTACGAATGGTAATCCTGTATGTAGCTCTTGTAGTCATAGTATCAATTCCTGTCATTATGGTAGAGGGTCAGGAAGAGGGGCTCTGGGTGTAGATTTTAATGCAAAAGGTATAACAGAGGAGCAGCTACTAAATCTTATACAAGCTAGGCAGTCTACCTGTGGAGGTAGGACTAATTTTGAAGGAAACCATACTCATGTGAGCTTGAATTCTTGTTAGGGTTTGGGTGGTTTAAAAAGAGCGGCGCCGAAG
>JAGQMJ010000002.1 GCA_020428685.1 Candidatus Kaiserbacteria bacterium | reverse complement strand
AACCAAATGTTTTTTCTGAAGAAGAAATTCCTAAATATCGTATCGATGGGATTGACTATGAGGATATAAACGCAGAATTCATGACTATTCTGTCTACTTTTTCTGATGGGGAAATCAAGGAGCTAGATAGACAATTTTCACTTGAAGGTTACAGTTTGAAGTTGTTAACACTGGTTGATGAGGATTCTGATTCAGCAGTTTCTACTATTCTCAACAAATGGAAAGATGGTGTAGAAGATAAAAAGTCTTTGGTAGATAACTTAATTGAGATTTTGGCCTAATTTATTATGTTAATACTTGATATCGAAGCGTCTGGAACAAATTATGAAAAGCATTCGATAGTGTCTATCGGGGCAGTAGATTTGGATAATCCAGAAAACCGCTTTTACGGTGAATGTAAGATTTGGGACGGAGCGCATATTATGGACGGTGCCCTGGAGGTGAATGGTTTTACTGAAGTAGAAATAACCGATGAGACGAAGATGTCCGAGGCTGAGCTGGTGGCAAAGTTTATGGAGTGGACCGAAAGCTTTTCAGATAGAACTCTTTGCGGACAGAATGTTTCTTTTGATAGAGATATGTTGCGAGCTGGTGCCGAAAGGGCTGGTATCAACTGGACTCTAGCTTATCGCACGCTTGATACCCACAGTCTGTGTTGGATGCATATGGTGAAGAGAGGTTTTACTCCACCGATAGACGCTGAGCATAAGCGTAGCGCACTCAATCTAGATGCTATCCTAAATTACTGCGGTATTCCGAGTGAGCCAGAGCCGCACAATGCACTGACTGGCGCTCTGTGTCACGGAGAAGTGGTTTCAAGACTGTTGTACGACAAGCAACTTCTCCCCGAATTTTCTCAATATTCCATCCCTTGGCTCTAGAGCTGGTGTTATACTTCAGTTATGTTTGGAAAAATCACAGGAAATAAAAAAAAGAAGCAGATTGAAAATTGCCGAGTTGTAACTGAATTACTAGATCCAAATGGCTCTGACGGAGACGCGGTACAGTCGTGGCGAGTTTTTCGTATTATGGCCGAATTCGTACAAGGATTCGAACTTTTACGTGACCATGGCTTGGCAGCAACGTTTTGGGGAAGCGCTAGAACGAACCCTGATGATGAATACTACAAAGCTGCAGAAGAGCTGGCTGCCAAGCTTGCTAAGAAAGGTTACTCAATTATTTCTGGCGGTGGACCGGGTATTATGGAGGCTTCAAATGTCGGAGCTTTCAAAGTAGGAGGGAAGTCTGTTGGATTGAATATTCAGTTGCCATTTGAACAAAAACTAAACCCTTACACTACTGATTCTCTTGATTTTGACTTTTTCTTTTCACGCAAAGTGATGCTCACTTTTGCGTCTGAAGTTTATGTGTATTTCCCAGGAGGCTTCGGTACTCTAGATGAATTTTTTGAAATCATTACATTGATTCAAACCAAGAAAATTGAGAGAATCCCAGTTGTGTTGTACGGAAAGGAATATTGGGATCCATTAATCCGCTTCTTTGAAAAAGAAATGCTGCGCAAGTTCAAGACAATTAGTCCTGAAGATCTAGAGCTGTTCAATGTGGTGGACAGTGTTGACGAAGCATTTAAGTACATTAACAAAAGTGTTAAAAAAGGTAACGTAAGACAGGTTTAAGCTATGTATTTTTCTTATTTTGACATCGAAACGATAAACGAATCAGTACTGAAGAAAGGTCAAAAGAATCTTAAAAAATACCGTGAAAAGGTTGAGCAGGTTTTTGAAACCAACGACAATACTCAACCTGAGTATTCTTTGGTACATGTCCAAAATCCCGATCTACACGACACTATTGACTCCATCAAGAAACAGTTCAAATCAATCAAGCATTTAGTTTTGATTGGTATTGGCGGCTCAAATCTAGGAACCGAGGCAATTCATTCTGTGGTAGACAAGGGGCAAGTTGAACTGCATTCTCTAGATACAATCTCAGCCTTTGAAATCGAAAAGTTACTGAAGACTATAAAGTCTGTTCGGTCAGTAAAGCAGATTGCGGTCTGTGTCATCAGCAAGTCTGGCAACACTGCCGAAACCTTAGTTAATGCTGGAGTTTTGTTGGATGCGCTTGAGCAGAAGTTTAAGAAAGATATTTATTCTCAGACCATCTTCATTGGCAATCCGGGTACTGATTTTATGAAGGTTGGAAAGAAATTGGGTGTAAATCTAATTTCAATGCCTGAAATTGTAGGTGGACGTTATTCGGTCACCACAGAGGTGGGACTTGTGCCGTTGGCGCTATTGGGACATGACACTGATGCTTTTATTTCTGGAGTACTCGACTCTTCAAATGAAGAGTTTGAGACAGTGACCCAAGACAATGCTGTTCGGTTGCATCACTATATGCAGAAGAATTTTACTCACTACAACTTTTTTGCTTTTGAACCTCGTCTAGCAAAGCTAGGGGCTTGGTACAGGCAACTTTTTGCAGAGAGTATCGGTAAAGAAAAAGACAGAGTAGGGAAGAGTGTGACAAAAGGTTTTGTGCCAACTATCTCTACTGCAGTTGAGCTTCACTCGGTCGGGCAGCTCTATATGAGTGGTTTTGCTGGAGTATTTACCGACTTTGTCACTTTTGATGATGAAGAAGTCGATTTTTCTATTCCTAAAAAGGGTATTTCAAAACTATACGGCAAGTACGATGTGCAAGAGGTTGCTACTGCTCTTTATGGTGGCGTGATGGGGGCCTATCAGGAGCGTTCTTTACCTTACCGTTCAACCATCTTTGATGAGGATTTAACCTATTCACTCGGATTGTTTATGGGGATGCGTATGCGAGAAACAATGTATGTAGCTGAGCTGATGAATCTAAACGCATTTGATCAACCAAATGTAGAGTTGTACAAAAATAAAACTCGCGAGATATTGGGCCTATAAAATATGACTTACGTACTTTTCGATATCGGAGGGACCAAGACTAGAGTGGCTCTGTCAGAAGATTTGGAAACCTTATCTAAGGTTGAATCATTCAAGACGCCACTTAAGTTTGAAGATGGTATTAAGAAAATGATAGAAACCATCGAAGGTATGAATCCTGGCAAAGTAGAAGCGATGGCTGGCGGAGTACGAGGCCGGCTTAATGAGGAAAAGACTGGGATAGATAAAGAGATTGTATTAACAAAATGGGCTGGAAAGTCGATAGTTGATGCATTTAAGAAAAAGTATAAAGTACCAATCTTTATCGAGAATGATGCAGCTGCTGCAGGCGTGGGTGAAGCTGTGTATGGGGCTGGAATTGGAGCAGAAATCGTTGCGTATCACACTATTAGTACTGGTGTTGGTGGTGTAAAGATTGAGCGAGGTTATATTGATGACTACAGCATCGGCTTTGAGCCAGGGCACCAAATTTTGGATGTAGACAGGACGATTCTAGGTGATGATATTACTCCCACCTTGGAGAACTTGGTTTCGGGTGCAGCGGTTGAGTCTCGGTTTGGGGTAAAGCCTTACGAAATACCGCAAAGTGATTTGTTATGGAATGAGTTAGCTGAATATTTGTCACAGGGTCTTCGTAATACGATTTTATACTGGTCGCCTGACGTTGTGGTGCTGGGAGGTTCTATGATTATTGGTGATCCTCGCATTGAGATTGATGTGGTGAGAAAGTGTGTTGTGGAAGCTTTGGATAGTTTCGTAGAGTGTCCTTTTATAACTATCGCTAAGTTGGGCGATGAGGCTGGTCTCTATGGTGGAATGGGTATTCTCAAGCAGCGACTATAGGCGTATACTGTTTTTACTTACAAGCTTAATTATTTAAGTATGGAAATTCTAGTTTTTCTGGGGGTGGTTGTTGCAGTGTTGATTATATTGCTCCGAGAGGTGAAGCAATACGAAAGGGGCGTGGTCTTGACCATGGGTAGATATACAAGTCTTCGCACACCAGGCTGGAGCGTGGTGGTGCCAATTTTTCAGCAAATGGAAAAAGTGGATCTCCGAGTAAAAGCGGTAGATGTTCCGGATCAAAAGGTGATTACACGAGACAATGTGTCAGCGAGTATAAACGCAGTGATTTATTACAAAGTATCAGATGCTGCCAAGGCTGTCCTTGAGGTGGAAAACTTTCGCTTTGCAGTGTCACAGTTGGCACAGACTACAATGAGAAATATTGTCGGTAGCGCTACTCTCGATGAAGTGTTGGCAGAGCGAGATAAATTATCTGAGAGAATTCAGCAAATCGTAGATGCAGAAACTGACGCTTGGGGCATCAGGGTTGAAAATGTGGAGCTAAAAGACTTCTTTTTACCGCAGGAAATGGAGCGAACAATTGCTAAACAAGCGGAAGCAGAGCGAGAGAGGCGAGCGGTGATTATTAATGCTGAAGGGGAAGTAGTGGCGGCTGAAAATATTGCGAAAGCAGCTAATATGCTTTCAGCCGCCCCTGGTGCTCTTCACTTACGTACTTTGCAAACCTTGAATGATCTTTCTTCCGATCAGTCAAATACCGTTATTTTTGCTACACCGATTGAGGTTTTGCGAGCGGTTGAAGGAGTATCAAACTGGGCAAGGACAGATGCAACCAAGGTAGTGAAGCCGGGGTAAAGCCCTGTCAAGCATTGACATATAATAATAAGTGTGATATAGTCTAATAAATCCGTAGATTATGGTATAGTCTCTCGGTTATCGGTGTCGCACGGAGTATTGATTCAGATTAAATATCTGATATCTCCACATGTACGACCTATGTCTCACCGGTATTTATTCCATAAGACTCTTGGCTTATTATATCGACTGTGATTCTGGCTTTATTTACAGCATCTACTGTTTCGACAGTATCGCTCCCTGAAACAGCCTATGGACGCATTGCGATGAATGAAGAGGGGGCAAGTGTAGTGCGAGAAGTCGCATCTATCAAAAACACAGAAGCAGTAGTTCGATCATATTTTGCGGATATTCCCGTTATGATCGAAGTATCGCGATGTGAGTCCACTTTTCGTCATGAACTTGAAGATGGCTCTGTCCTACAAGGACGAGTTGATCCCGCTGATACTGGTGTAATGCAAATCAACAAGCGTTATCACGAGGCAACAGCGGTTGCAATGGAACTTGATTTAGAGGATTTGTACGACAATATGGCTTATGCTCGGTATCTCTATGAGAGACAGGGTACACAGCCATGGAGTGCATCTATGCCGTGTTGGGGTAACACTCTCGCTGCAAACTTCTAAGCTGGTTTTAAAAAGGCCGGCCCCTTCGGGGCCGGCCTTTTTATTGTCGCTCTACTCAGCCAATCTGGTATTTGATCCGCCAGGGCCGTATGCCATTAGGTATAGAAGACCGCCAACGATTGCCAGATTCTTGAACATATTTATGTCGTCAAAACTGCGGTGAGCAATCACTATGGTTAGTAATGTAAATAGTATCAGTACTGCTGAAGCTAGTCCGACTCTTTTGCCAAGCATGATGGCTCCACCAGCTGTTACTTTTACAATTATGACTAACCAAACTAGCAGGCCTGCCATTGGCAATCCCATACTAGAAAAGTATCCGGCAACTCCTTCAGGACCTTGCACTAGAAGCATTCCCAGACCGCTACTAAAAAACAAAAAACCGATTAAAATTCGGCCTAACATCGTTCCTTTGTCTCTAACTAAATCCCTGTGTGGGGCAGATAACATTAACATAACAAATATATTTATAACTAATAAACTTATAAAAATTATATCAGTTTTTAGGCTATAATTAATAGGCTATGAAGTATTGGATAATGAAAAGTGAACCAAGTGAATATTCGATTGCTGACCTAAAACGTGATAAGCGTGGTATGTGGGACGGAATTCGTAACTACCAAGTGCGCAATATGTTGCGTGACGATATGAGAGTGGGGGACATGGCGCTTTTTTATCATTCAAATGCTGGTAAAGAAACTGGTGTGGTAGGGGTGATGAAAGTGGTAAAAAATGCATATCCGGACCCGACGCAATTTGACCCAAAAAGCGCACACAGAGACCCAAAATCACCGCTCGATAATCCACGCTGGCTAGCTGTAGATGTGTCGCTTGTTGAAGTTTTTTCAAAGCTCGTCTCACTTTCAGAAATTAAATCTGAAAACTTTTTTGCCGACTTGGCTTTAGTTCGGAAAGGGAATAGACTTTCTGTGATGGAGTTAAGTAAGAAACATTTTGATAGATTGTGTAAGATGGGCAAGTAGTATGAAAATTGGCTTTTTTGATTCTGGATTAGGCGGACTTACAATACTGAAAGCAGTAGCTAAAGAGCTGTCTCAGTATGACTACGCATTTTATGGGGATACAAAAAATCTTCCTTATGGAGACAAAACAGAATCTGAAATATACGAACTAACAAAAAAGGGTGTAAAGCACTTGTTTGATGAAGGTTCTGCTTTAGTGATAATTGCCTGCAATACAGCCTCGGCTGAAACAGCTAGGAGACTGCAGCAGGAATTTTTATTGACCGAATATCCTGATCGAAAAATACTTGGCATTATAGTGCCGACTGTTGAAATGATGAGTTTTGATAAAAAGACAAACGTGGCTTTGTTGGCCACAAAAAGAACGGTGGAATCGAAGAAGTATGATTTGGAGCTTCAGCTTAAAAGTAATGGGAATGTAGTTCTTCATTCGATTCCGGCTCCGGAATTGGTGCCTTTGATAGAGTTGGGTGAGATAGAAGCTGCGACCGAAGCAGCGATTTCTAGAATTGAAAAAGAGGCGAGTGAGAGTACAGTCATTGTGCTTGGGTGTACTCATTACAGTCAGCTCAAGCAAGGATTACGTTTACATTTTGGGGATACAAAAAGCATTCTTTCACAAGATGAAATTATTCCAAATAAGTTAAGTGAGTATCTCACTAATCATCCAGAGATAACATCCAGACTGACAAATACTGGTGAACGCAGTATCCATCTGACCGAACATCGACCTGATTATGATTTGGTGATGGGGCAGTTCTTGGGCGGTGTATACGTAGGTGAATAGAAATCATTGACTAAATGTGTAATGTAATATACTTTTAACGGCCGATTGATTGTCGGTGATTTGTTCTTGTTAAAAAAATAGAGGAGACAGTAGTATGATTACTCATGATGATTTGGATCACTTCGGCTTTGCCGATATGCAGTGTAAGCTGGCAGAAGGTGCAGCGCATGCTGCGGGTGTGATTCTCGGTGCCAATCGAGACATGGCCATTGCAATTTCGGAGGCGACTCACGACGTCGCTAGAGCGGCAGTTGATCAAGGTCTGCACAATTTTCATGATGCCTTGGCTGATTGTGTGCGCAAGAAGCATTCAAGCTGATGCCGGTGCAGATTCAGCGAGCAGCTTCGCCAGAGCTGGTGGCTCGGCGTGTAAGCAACTCGTAATCCAAATTTCTTACCCCACACAAATAAGTGGGGGAGACACAACTCAGCCGTTCGGATCCCAACCCGACGGCTGTTTTTATATAAATGAATTCAGAAACGTGAGTTTGAGGTTGAGGTGTAGGTGACAAAGAAATAGTAATGTCTTTGGTCGATGATGCGAATGAAAAGCGGGTGGGTAATATTTAATACTTACCGACCGATAGAGAAAGAGAAGAGCTACTTATCTATATTCCCTTATGTCGCACAATATATCTTTTGCGACATTAAGACCTAGGTACATATTGAAAATAAAGGGTCTGGTTGTGTGGGCCTCTTGAGGCCTACATCGTCTCTATGTCTTGGTCTGTATAGATAGATGAATGCTTGTGTAGACTAAACAGCTCAGCTGGTCGCTCATTTAGCTTTTTTGTTTCTAAACTCATGCCTACAAGGATATCTTTCTTGTCCAATCCAACCGCATAGCCAATTAGCTCATTAGCGTTGTTTAGTATCCATGATGGTGTAAATGAGGCTCTAGAATTGATTTTAAGGCCTTCTGCATGCACCGAGACGTATGTTAGGTCATCCTGATAGGTCTTACGAAATGACGCTTCATTCATAGAAAAAATTCCTGCGATGTGCCCATCGCCGTAGATGTTTAAAATTGAAATAATTTTTGGATTATTTAACTCTGTTAATTTTTCTAAAAAAGTATTTTCGATTCTAGTTGAAAAATCTTTAATAGATTCGTTGTCATTGATGCTGGTATCTATAGTAAGACTAACTACCGGATGGTCGGCATATCTCTGTACCAGTTGCAAATAATTACCAGTTTTTGACCCCCTACTCACCTGCTCATTCCCCATGATAAATATTGTGCGACATTCGCTTCGTTGGCAATAAGTTTCTTTAGTTTGCGTTGCGTCGCTCTGACACTCTTGATGAAAACATTTCTTGCCGGGTTTGATGTGTTCAACAATGTCTAGTGCTTCATCGCCTCCAAGTAGCACAACTGCGTCACCATAGTGATCTTGGATAATATTATTTATGTGTTCGCCTACTTCCCTGGCTGGTTGGTCTGTAATAATTAAATTGGTCACGAGTTATTTTCTACCTCTTAATTCTGATGCTCTTATTATTTTGTTCATCCCTAGAATGAAGGCAGCGGTTCTTAGCGAGCAGTCGTGATGGTTGGCCGTCTCAAAAACATTTTGAGCACTTTTCACCATGACTTCCTTTAGTCTTTGGTTAACGAACTCTTCTTCCCACTGGTCGCCTGAACGATTTTGAATCCATTCAAAATAAGAAACTGTGACTCCGCCAGCATTGGCTAAAATGTCTGGAATGACTACAGTCCCTTTTTCTTCCAGTATCTTGTCGGCTTTGATTGTGACTGGGCCGTTGGCAAGTTCTAGAATTACTTTTGCCTTTATTTTATCTGCATTATTTGCGTGTACTGCACCGTCGAGTGCGGCCAAGACAAGGATGTCTACGTCTAGCTCCAATAGTTCATCGTTCGTAATGATGCTGATATTTGAACTGTTTACCGCTACAGAGCCAGTTTCTTTTTTTACGTTATTCAAATGACTGATGTCACACATATGCTCACAGTGAGAGCCGCCTCGTGAGTCTGATACGGCTACTACTCGGTAACCATGTTTATGGGCTTTGGTTGCAAATTCTGCTCCAGCATTGCCAAAGCCTTGAATAGCGATGGTTGTGTCTGCTGGCAGTTTGTCGTCAAGGTACTGCTGAAGTAAATGCTCTAATACAAAAAAGCCGCCATGACTGGTCGAGTAACTTCTGCCTTTGCTGCCGCCTATTTCTACTGGCTTACCTGTAATCATGGCTGGCTCGCTGTGACCAACGATGGACTCGTACTCGTCTAGCATCCAGGCCATTACTTCAGGAGATGTATTTACATCTGGAGCTGGTATGTCTTTATTGCTACCAAAGATACCAGCTTCGGTTGCTGTTCTTATGTATGCACGAGACATGCTTTCTATTTCTGTGCGACTGAGATTTTTAGGGTCTACTTGTACCCCACCTTTTCCGCCACCAAATGGAATGTCTACCACTGCACATTTCAGACTCATTAAGCTGGCGAGAGATTTTACTTCCTCCAGGTCAGCATCCTGGTGAAATCTGATTCCGCCTTTGTATGGCCCGCGGCTATTGTTGTGCTGAACTCGGTAGGCTTTTACAGTTTTAATTTCACCATTGTCTAGTTTGAATTCAATATTAGTTTCAAAGATATTGTCAGGTTCAGAAAAAATTTTTAGTTTGTCAGACTCAATCGATGTTTTGGCAGCAGCAATTTTTAGTAGCTCCAAATAGTTTTCAAATGGTTTGTTTGGCACAGTAGTTGATTTAGTCGATAATTTCGTCACACACATTATTACTGCCGAAAATAGTAAATATGTCACCCTATTCTGGTGGTAAGTACAGCATTGGGTCGATGTATGCATCTGTAGCTGCTACCGGTGTAGAAGCCGGGCCACAGCTAGTGACAGTTTTGATTTCGTTGAATTTACGAACATTCACACCGCTTTTAGCATACACGGTGAAGTGTAGGTGTGGACCAGTAGAAAAGCCAGTGTTGCCTACATAGCCAATAATCTCTCCGGTAGTGACCTTTTGACCAGCTGAAACTGCAATAACATCTTGGTGAGCATAAAGAGTCGAAAGTCCGTTTGCATGGTCAATTAGAGTCCACTTGCCCCATGAATAACAGCCAGGTACTGCATCGGTGTTGCCTGTTGCTCGTACAGTCCCTGTAAGTGGAGCGTAAATCGGGGTGCCTCTTGGCGCACCCATGTCTACTCCAGGGTGGTATGCTCGGCCTCCATAAACGGCAGAATTTCGAGCGGCGAATTCTGTTCCGCCGAAGTATTGAGTGATTACCATGTTTTTAAGTGGCCAATCGAAAACTCTAGTCCCAGGTGACGGGATGGTATTAGGGTCCAAGATGAATTGGAGTTTAGACTCAAAGTCCCTCATTTCCTTGAGAATTTGTTCTTGAGCTGCTCTCTGGCTGGCGAGAAGTTGTTGGTAATTTTTTTCTTCGCTTTTTGTAACTTCGAGTAATTTAGACTGCTCATTCTTGTTGCTTACAAGGACTTGGTTTTGGTCTGAGTATTGATTTTTCAGTGAACTCAGTCTAGTTCGCTTACTTTCGTTTTCTTGTCGTTGCTCTTCGAGTAAGGTGTGGAATTCATTAAGTTCTGCCACTTTTGTGGAGAGTGTAGCTCGGACGCTATCGTAAGCTTCAAAGGTAGTCCAGAATTCTGAGAGCTTGTCGTGCTTGAGTAACAATTCAATCAAAGATTCCTCCTCTGCCTTGTATTCGGCACGAATGATAGAAGCCACTGCATCTTCAATTGAGTCGACTTCTTTCTCAGTTCTTGAAATCTCCAAAATCAATTTGTTGATTTCAAGGTCTGTCGAAGTGATGAGGTTTTCGGTTTTTGATATTTCCGCCCCCACTTTCTTACGCTCAATTTCTAGCTGATTGATGGCGGACTGAAGTGTTTTCTTTTCTGCTCCGACTACTTTTAAGTCTGACTCAAACTTTGCTATCTCAGCTTCAATCTCTGCCAAGCGGTTGCTCCGGCTCTGTATTTCGCTCTTAAGCTTTTCAATTTCGGACTGCGCAAAAGCATCAGGTGTGTTCACCCAGATTAATTGAGGGATGAGTAATCCCAGAACGAAGGCTACGAACGGTTTGATGTGCATTATGCACTTATTTTATCACAAGCTGTTTTGATTCGGGAGAGAGTTTCCTCTTTTCCTAGAATAAATGCTAATGAAAATGGATTTGGTGACTGTTTTAAGCCAGATAACGCGGCTCTAAGCGGCCAAAGCACTTCCCCTCTCCCGACCACTTCTGCGTAATCCCAAAGGGCGTTTTTGATAGTTTCTTCCGATCCAAAGTCAGCTTGCTCTAGAAATGTCATGGCTTTCTCAAGTCTTGGTAAAGCAGAGGCGACAGAGTCGTCATTTTTCCACTTTAGTAATTCTGTGTCGTATGAAGGGATTGAAAAAGCATAGCTGTACTCCCCTGCCTCAGCTGCTGCAACGATCTCAACCTTGTTGTGGATTCTTTCAAAGACTGTTGGTGCTAGTTTGGTCAGTCTTTCGGTAGAATATTGTGGTAGTGATTTGATGCTTTCAGGTAGCGAATCCTCAAAGTAATTGGCTTTGAAAGCGTCGTCTTTTAGCTCAAGATATTTTTTGTTCATCCAACAAAGCTTTTCTTCGTTGAAGGCTCCGCCAGAGCGTTGGATTTTTTCTAGGCTAAAAGCATTTTCTAGTTCTTTATCTGGAAATATTTCTTGGTCTGTTCCTGGGTTCCAGCCAATGAGTGCGAGAAAATTTCGCATTGCTTCGGGTAGGTAGCCGTCTTTTTCAAAGTCCAGCAGATCTTTGGCTCCATCTCTCTTACTCAATTTTTTCTTGCCATCTGGGCCCATGATTGGTGGTAGAGTAACGAGAATAGGCCTCTCGATTTCAAGAGCATCGTAAAGACTAAGAAAACGAGGTGTGCTAGAAATGAATTCTTCACCACGCATTACGTGTGTAACTCCCATCTCTAGGTCATCGATGATGTGAGCAAAATTGTATGTCGGATACCCGTCTGATTTTAAAATAATAAAATCGTCAAGCATTTCTTCGCCAGCTGTTAGTTTGCCTCGGACAGCATCATTCCACTCATAGCGCTTGATCTCAGGAACTCTAAATCGAAGTGGTCTGGTGCCGTCCCATTCTTCTATAGTTTCTGGTCTGTGATTTCGGAACAAAAAAGGTCTACCTTCAGCTTCTGCTTGTTCTCTGAATTTGGCTGTTTCTTCCTCGGTATAAGGGTCAGGATATGCCAACCCTTTAGCTACGAGTTTTTCTGCGTACTTTTTATAAATAGTCAGACGGTCTGACTGGAGGCAGGAAACAAATTCTCCAGGGTTGTTTGGACCAAAATCCCAATCGATTCCGAGCCAAGTGAGAGATTTTTTGATGTGTTCAATAGAGCCTTCAACTTCACGGTTTTTGTCTGTGTCCTCGATACGCAGAATAAAAGTACCGTTGTTTTTACGGGCAAATAAGTAAGCAAATAAAGCTGTTCTAACGCCTCCAATATGCAAAAAACCAGTTGGTGAAGGGGCGAATCTGGTGACTACTTTTTTATTATGATCCATGTTCATCTCCGATTGAAATAAGTGTGCTAGCGATTTTGGTGGCAGCATCTCCGATAAATGTTTCCTTGGCAGCTTTAGACATTGCTTCTATCTGCTCTGGATTACTGATAATAGTGTTTATTTCTTGAGCAAGCAAGTTTTGGGTTAGGTTGTGTTCCTCGATTACGCTGGCGGCACCTGTACGCGCATAGGCGTAGGCGTTGGTCAGCTGGTCACGGCTGATGTCTTCTGGGATTGGGATAACTATTGATGGTTTACCGTGGTAAGCAATTTCAAATAATGTGGTGCTTCCGGCTCGAGTGATAACCAATGAGGCGGCACTCATTAGGGCAGAAACCGTCTCGCCACTGACACTTCCTTGGAGGTAGTAGTTTTGCAGTAATGGAGAATCTCCGAGCAGAGTTTGGACAGTGAGTTTTAATTCTTCTAGGTTGGCAGAGCCAGTTTGGTGAAAGATTCTATAGTTGGGTAAAAGTACAGAAAGAGAGCGAATGATAATGTTGTTGATGCGTTCAGCTCCCAAAGAGCCACCGGTTACATAGATAAGTGGCTTGTCATTCGGGATATTTAAAAATGCAAAAGGGTCTGCCGGTACCTCTTTTACTTCTGGGCGGAGCGGAATGCCGACGAGCGCAGTTTTTTCCTGCGGAAAAAACTGCGCTGCGTCGTCATACGCAATCCCAATATATCTCGCAAATTTCATCGCCATTTTATTGGCTCGTCCAGGTACGGCGTCTGATTCGTGTATTACTACCGGGATGCTCAACAATCTTGCTGCGGTCAAGATTGGTACGCTGGTGTATCCACCTTTACTAAAAATAACATCAGGGTATAAGACGTAGAGTTTCCATATCGCTATAAAAACCCCGAAAAAATTCCTGAAGATATCAATAATGTTTTGAATTGAAAAGTAGAGGCGCAACTTCCCTGCTGGGCAATAAATGTGCTTGATTCCGTACTTTTCGAGTTGTTCATGGTTGTACGGGGACGGTCCAAAATAATACAGCTCAGGTTTGACGGCTTGCTGATTTAATTCGTTTGCTACGGCCATCAATGGATAAAAATGACCTCCAGTTCCCCCACCTACAAATCCAATTCTCATATTAGTAACAGTGTATCACGAGGTTTTTCGTAAAGTACGATACTTGGACACATTTAATACTATCCCAAGCGAAGCTAGTGTGGCCATAAGCGATGTTCCTCCGTGACTGATAAAAGGCAGTGGAAGACCAGATAGTGGAGCTACCGCAAGCATGGCTCCGATATTTAAAAATGACTGAGCGATAATGATGGTCATAAACCCTACGACCAAGAGTGTCCCAAAAATATCCTCAGCTTGAGTGGCGGTGCGGTACCCACGCAATGTCATGAAAACCAATATCAAAACCAGTGACATTGTGCCAATAAAACCAAATTCCTCAGCGTAGACCGCAAATATTGAGTCGCCTATTGGCTCTGGTAAGTATTCAAATTTCTGGATGCTCTGTCCAAAGCCACGGCCAGTAACACCGCCTGAACCAACGGCGATAAGTGATTGCTGGATCTGGTAACCGCTGCCTAGTGGGTCAGCTTCTGGGTGCATAAAAGTAGTTAGTCTATCCATGATGTATGGTCTCATCATGGCAACCGCAGCTAGCATCAAAATTGCTCCAAGTACGATTATGGCGATATCACGCCACTTGGCGCCGGCAACCAGATACATGGCCATTCCAGCAAATCCCATAATCATAAATGTGTCTGTATCAGGCTGTAGCAACATGACAAAACCAACTACACCAACGATTCCAGTAAATGGCATCAGTCCGTATTTCCAGTTATCAATCTTGTTATGTACGCCTGAAAGCCAGGTGGCCAAGTAAACAATAAAACCGATTTTAAGAAACTCTGAAGGTTGTACGGTGGTAAAACCAACATCGAGCCAGCGAGTCGCCCCAGCGTGAGTCATTCCTAAGCCTGGTATAAAAACTGCTAAAGTCAAAAGTAAGGAAACGACAAACAAGTAAAAAGCGTATTTGCGCCATTGTCGGTAGTAAATATTGCTTACCACCATCAAGACTGCTCCACCGCCTAGCACACCAAAGACAAATTGGCTGAAAGCAACCGAGCTAAAGCTGGCGCCATCACGAGCCATCAATCCGAGTGACGCTGAAGAAAATATTAGAAATCCAGCTGCGACCATCAAGCCAATCAGTCCAAACAAAACCGTGTCTACAGATTTTGGTTTTTTGGTACTCATGCAACAGTAGCGATTATTACACCAATAACAGCGCAAATGAGGCTGATTATCCAGTAGCGCATAGTCACCTTGTATGAAGGCCAGCCGATTGCTTCAAAGTGGTGGTGGATTGGAGCGATGCGAAAAAACTTTTTTCCAGTTGCTTTGCGGTATGAAAGCTGGATGATGTTGGACAGCACGGTGACTATAAGAGGTAGTCCTACTATTGGCAATAATGCAATGCCGTTTCCTTCGCCTAGAGTGTCTGTCATAAATACAACTGTAGCCAAAGAAAGCGTGAGCGCCATTGAGCCGGTCTCGGTCATCCAGAATCTAGCTGGTGGAATATTGAACCAAAGAAAAGCTAAAATACCTCCGACTACTGTGGCACAAAAAGCTGCTAGGTCATACTGCGACTGAATAATGGCGATGCCGGCGTATGAACCAAAAATGGACGCAAATACACCGCCAGAAAGGCCGTCGATTCCATCTATTACTCCGCTCGCATAAAGCGCCAGTGTAAGTAAAACAAAGAAAGGAATTATGAAAATACCGATATGTAAATCACCGTTGAAAGGTACGCTGATAGAATCGATGCCTAATTTGGCGTAAAACCACCAGCCTAGTATCGAGGCAAGAGAAGTGATGAGTATAAGACGGAGTGATAGTTTAAGTCCTTTTCCGCCTTTGGTAACATCATAAAAATCATTTAAGAAACCAATCAGGGCGCCGACCAATAATGCGGCTACCGGTATGAAGGTTTGTGAACGGCTGAGGTAATTAAAATTTTCAAAAAAAGAATCTGGAAAAAGTGAAGACAGTGAAAATGTAATACTGATTGTAAGTAGTACGCTGAGCCAGATGACAATTCCTCCCATGCGGGGTGTCTTGGTCTCCTCGTCGCCCTTTAGTTTGTTGAACTCTATCGCCTCGTGTCCACCCATGGCTACCTTGCCACCTTGTTTCTTCCAGACTTTATATTTGAATAAAAAATGAGTAACGGCTGGTGTGATGAAAATACCAATAGCAAAAGCCATTAAAGCTGGCACTAATACTGTAATGAGTGTTGATTCCATGTTAATTGATTTGTCCGACGGATTCTTGTACGGCTTTAACTAGCTTTAGTACATCCTCAAATCTATCGTGTCTGGTTGAACCAAGTACTGTCACAATGATGGGTCTGTCTAGTCCAGCATCAAAAGCAATTGTGAGATTACCTCCAGCTAGGTCTGTGTAGCCTGTCTTAGAACCAAGCATGTTGGGGATGTTTTGGACTGCTTCATTTGTATTGGCGGCTTCATGGTAAGCGCCTGAGGTGTTGTAGACTCGGGTGGATGGTTGTTGGGTTGGTTCAAGTATTTCTGGGTAATTGGTAATTATGTACTCCATCAAAAAAGATACATCGCGTGCGCTCCCCACAGCGCCGGCTTCTAGCTCAGAAATATCCAGTCCGGTAGTGCTTTTGAATTCTAGAGTTTCTAGGCCGAGTTCCTTAGCACGGATATTCATTCCAGATATAAACTGCGCGGCTGGATCATTGTCACCTAACAATTCTCCAACGCTAGCCGCGAGCGCGTAAGCGGCATCGTTTGATGATGATACTAAAGCCAGTTCGCTTAGTTGGTTTACTGAAAATTTTTCACCGGCTGATAGTCCACTACTTCCCTCCTGTCGAATGGCAGACATAGATATGGTGGCTCTCTCGTTTTGTTCGATTAGTTCGTACGCCAATAGTGCTGTCATGAGCTTGGTGATAGAAGCTAGGGGCATTTGCGAATCAGCGTTCTTAGCAAAAAGAACTCTCTGACTTTTGATGTCCCAAACATAAGCAGACTTAGCTGTGAGTGAAATATCTGATATTTTTTGTGGAATAGCTGGCTCAGCATTTATTGTTGCAGACAAGTCTGCTTCTGGAGGCAGCGTCACTGTCTGGGTTTTTTTCGAATTTTGAAGCACAAGCGAGCCAAAAATGACTGTCAAAATCATCGCCAAAACTCCAAGCTGGGCCACGATTGGAAATTTGTTTTTCTGTATAGGCTCATCTGTTTCGATGATGTATGGTGGCTCGTATTCACTCATGGCTCGATATTATCAAACGCGTCTATTGAATTCATAAACTCTGAGAAATTGGGCAGGTTTTGTTTGCTGGTGACACCGAGATGGTTGAGAAGATTTGGTGTCACACGGAATTGAAAGCCGTTGCCGGTGATGGATTCTCGACTGATGAGACCACGCATTAGGAGGTTGCGTAAAATGAATGAAGAGTTTACGCCACGGATGCGGTCAATCTCAACTCTTGAGATAGGTTCACGATAGAGGATGATGGCTAGGGTTTCAGCTCCAGCTTTTCCGATGTCTCCAGTGACATCGCTTTTGCGTAAGGATTCAATGAATTCTGATAGCTCTGGCGCTGTAACGAGTTGTATTTCGGTGTCTGTTTCTGTTAGTCGGACGGCTCCTGACTGGAGGCGTGTATTGAGAATTCTTACGGCAGAGTTAAATTCCTCTTTGTCCACGGCAAAAAGCTTCATGAGTTTTTCCTTATTTTGAGGGGCTGCTTTATAAAAAAGCAGCCCCTCAATGAGAACATCGAGTGTCATACTGGCATTCTAGCATAAAATACGTTGCAATCACGTGTCTTATTGACACATATGACCTCGCAAAGCTTAGTAGTATTTGGGCGTGTCTGTTTGCTTCATTTCCATGTGGATATCATCAAAGCGTCCAGCTTGAGTGATGATAATGTCTCCTTGCTTAAATAGCTCTAGAATAGCCAAAAAACCAACAATGACATTTTTGTGTTCTGGCTCCCCGGCTCTCAATTCTGAGAATTTGGTTTGCATTTGTCTCTCAATACGTGCCTGGAGTTTTTCCATCATTTCCTCAAGTGAGATAGTGGGTCGAACTTTTGCAGTTTGTTTTGGCACTTCTTTTGGCAAGCCTTCCAAGACACGCTGCATTGCCAATGCTAGCTCACTCTTCGAACAGTGTTGGTCTGGAGAAAATATCGGCTCTCGTGGCGGTGTGTATTCTGGCTCATAGGCATTATTCTGACCAAAAATTGCCTGCATTTGGATAGCGATATCACGATAAACTTGGTATTTCTTCAGTCGCTCTTCGAGGTCTTCGATACTAGCTGTTTCTTCTTCAGTCAGATCGAGTACTGGTAGGAGTGATTTGGATTTGATTAGTAGGAGTGTGGCAGCTAGTGACACGAATTGTGAAGTGTGTGGTAGAGATAGTTCTTGCATCGCACTCACTGCTTGCATGTATTCGTCGGTTACTTGTGCTAGTGAAATGTCATTAATCAAAAGCTTTCGTTTTTCAACGAGTTCAATCAGGAGTTCCATTGGTCCCTCAAAAGTTTCTGTTTTTATGGCGTATGGTTCAGTGTTCACGGCTTTATTCTAACATCATACTTGAGCTGTTTGTAGCGATTGTTAAAAAGCTGCCAGATGTCTGGCAGCTTTTGTGGCTTTAATATTCTTCTACAAATCTAACAAGGAGTCGGACTGGTTCGCCGGTTGCGCCTTTAGCTAGCTTGTCGCTCGGTATGCTTTCCATACGCGGTGCGATGTCGATGTGTGCCCATGGAGTTTTCTTGGGTGCGAAGTGTGAGAGGAAGATTCCTCCTTCAATACATCCTGCATAACGTGAGAAATTGGTGGCGATGTTGCTGATGTCTGCGCGAGTGCTTTTTAGCATTGCTTTGTATTCATCCCAGAGTGGTAATGGCCAGGTGAGGTCGCCTGACTCTTCTCCTAGCTTCATTAGCGTGTCGCTCAAAGACTGGTCTTTCGTGAGGGTGATGGAAGCAAATTGTCCGATAGCGGCTAGTGATGCTCCTGTGAGAGTAGCTGCATCTAGCATAACTCGTGGCTGATAGTATTTTTCTGCGTAAGTCATGGCGTCGGCCAGTACTAGTCTGCCTTCCGCATCAGTGTGTAGTATTTCTACTGTTTTACCAGACATAGAGGTGGCGATGTCGCCGGCTCGCATACTGCGTTCAGAGATAGCATTTTCGGCGGCCGGTATAAATGCTACGACGTTCTTCTTGATGCCAAGCTTGGCGATGGCTCGCATGGTGCCTATCATGGCTGCACCACCGGCCATGTCCATATGCATTTCATGCATGTAGCCTGAGGGTTTTACGTTCAGTCCGCCAGTGTCATATGTAATACCTTTGCCAACAAGGGCGATTGGGGCTTTAGTCTTGTCTCCTTTTTTGGTCGGTTTTCCAGCTCCCCAGTATTCAATCACAATCAAACAAGGTCCATCTTCTGCTCCCTTTCCTACTGCCTCTAGCAGTCCCATTTTTTCTTTTTTAATGGCGGCCGTGTTAAGGACTTTGAATGTTGTCTTGGTACCCTTCATTATATTTTTGGCTTCGGCTGCTAGCTTGCTTGGGGTTAGGTCGCCGCCGCTCGTGTTGGCAATGTCTCGAGTTAGGTTGGCTGATTCACCGATGGTGAGGCCGGCCGAAAAGCTTTGCTTTTCGGCCGGCGTACCAACACCACAAACTACTATTTCTTTCAGCTCCTTATCGCTCTTCTTTTTAGTCTTATATTTATTAAATTCGTATTGAGCTAGTTGAAGGTTTTCGGCCAATGTCCGGAAAAACCATTCGTTGCCCATAGCTTCAAGTTTTGGACAGCCCATCGCTCCCAAGTAAATCGCAATGTTTTCAAGCTGATGTGATTTAGCTGTTTGTACAATGGTTCGAATGAGTGTTCGGTATGTGCGCGGTGTTGCGTTCTTTCTTTTTCCTGCTCCCATTCTGTACTCAAGTTTTCCGTCCGTTGTTTCTACTAGTCTGTGCCAAGTGGGCGCGTCTTCGGTCAAAACTATTCGGCAATACTTTGAATCAAGTGTACTAAAATCCTTAGTGGTCAAGCTAATTTTTGTCATTTCGAGATTATAACAAGAAAACCGCTCTGCCCGAAGGGCAGAGCGGTTTAATTAAAATTTACTTTTTGTCGTCAGTTGCTTTTCTGACTGATAGTCCGAGTTCGATCAATTGTTCAACTTCCAGCGGCTTTGGCGCGTTCATGACTGCAGTTTGGCCCTTTCGTGTCATTGGGAAAGCTTGTACTTCTCGCAGTGACGCTTCACCAGTTAGGTTCATAACGTTTCTTTCTACGCCGAGAGCAATTCCTCCATGAGGTGGTGTGCCGTACTTAAATGCTTCCAGCATGTGTCCGACTTTATCTTGAATCTCTTCGTCAGTGTTACCCATAACCTTGTAAACGGCCTCAATAATTTCTGGCTTATGCGCTCGAATACTTCCGCCACCAGCTTCAAATCCGTTGCAGACTAGGTCGTATTGAGTGGTGAGAATATTTTCGATGTTCTTACCCTTCATGAGATCTTCAATAAATTCTGCCTTTGGCATTGAGAATGGGTTGTGCGTAAAAGTCCATTTCCCAGCATCAGTTTTTTCGAAGAAAGGAAAATCAATTACCCATGCGTAAGCTAGCACGCCGTTCTCCTTATCTTCTTCAGTTCGCATATCAAACTTATCCGCCCCGTACTTTTCCATTGACTCTGCATAAGTAACTCGAGGGAAAGGCTTTTGCTTGATGGTATAACCCATTTCTTCAACAGTTTCAGTAATCATGTCTTCAATGATTTTCATCACGTCTTCCCTTTCTACGAAAGACATTTCGAGGTCGATTTGAGTGTGTTCGTATCCACGATCCGCTCGCAAATCTTCGTCACGGATGGCGCGTGCAATCTGCATGTATCGCTCAAAGCCAGCGTTCATTAGAAGCTGTTTGTATTGTTGTGGTGACTGTGGCAAAGCGTAAAACTTACCGGGATGATGCCGACTTGGTACTACGAAGTCTCGCGAACCTTCTGGTGTTGATTCAGTCAAAAGAGGTGTTTCAATTTCACAGAAATCTTGCTTCATTAAGAAGTCACGACATCGCTTTACGAATTCACTGCGCAGTCTGATGTTGCGCTGCATACGCTCAGTACGTAGGTCTAGTGAACGATGCTTGAGTCGCACCTCCTCGTCTTTGTCACTTGAGTCCTCTGTTAGGTCGAAAGGCGGTGTTTCGGCTGAGTTTAGCACTTCGATATTGGTGATTTCTAGCTCAATATCTCCGTTCACAACATCAGTTTTTATCATTTTTTCTGGTCGCGCATTTATTGCTCCTGTGATTGCAACCACAAATTCCGGCTTCAACGTCTTGGCTACTTCTAGTACTTCGGGCTTGCCGAATACTACTCCTTGCACAAGACCGCTACGATCTCTGATATCAAAGAAAGCCATTTTGCCTTGGTCTCGAGCTACATGAATCCATCCATTAATCACTACTTCTTCTCCCTTGTGTGACGATAGTTCGCCTATCATTGTTCGCTTCATATTTTTTTGGTGTAGGGGCAGTCAATAAAATTAATCACTCCTACAAATATATTAAGATTTATAATACATCTGCAGGGGCGATTCCTATCATATGGATAAGTCCGCGGTGCCACCCTACTTCGTTCTCGGTTTTGAGAACCTTGCTTTACCTTCAACCTCCACAGTGTCAGCTGCTTCTTTGGTTACTTTCTAGATTAGCCTGCTAGACTGGATTCGTCAATTTTGGATTATTTAAAGGGCGGCATCTGCGATGCCGCCCTTCTTCAAATATTCCCCAAGGTGATTTTGATGGAGAATGTCTGGTTGGTGCTGATTTCTTCAAACGGTGCTAGTTCCCTTCTGACTTTTGTTATTGTTTCGATTGTCAGACAAGATCCGATGTTGGCGGCATTCAGAACATCAGTGAGTGTCGATGCGAATCTTTCAACGAATTCTTTCGTAGGTCCCGTATGTGGCCCTTGATAGGGCTGAAAAATAAAAAAATTTTCGCCGGCATCAAGTTTGAGATAGCCGTGTTCAGCTAGCTCTTTGATTGCCTCTTTGATTAGTGCAAACGCTTCATTCATTTGTTGTTCCTCTCTGTAGACTTGGTGTACTTTTCCTCTCAAGACTATAGCCTGATTATGGCTCTTGTCAATCTAGAGTGTTATGCCGATAGCCTTTCTGGCCTTGGTCAACGTGACTCCAGATATTGTCTTCGCCTTTTCTGCTCCAACTCTTAAAACTTCCTGCACTTCTTCATTAGTTATCTTTTCTCTTTTTTCTCGCATTGGTGCAATAAAGCTCTCTAGGTCAGCGGCCAGAATCTTCTTTAGGTCACCATAGCGTCCCTTGTGCTGTTCGTATATTGGTTCCAGTTCTTCAGCTGATTTTAGTAGTCGGTGAATAGCATATACATTTTCTGGTCTTTCTCCACTAGAATCCGTAACTATGCTCATCACGATCTTCTCGATTTCTTTTTGTGAGCCAAATAGTGGAATCCCGTTGCCGTAACTCTTACTCATCTTTTGTCCGTCAATTCCTGGTACTACTCCAACACTATCTAAAATCATTTCTTTCGGAGCTTTCAAAATCTCACCGTAAGCACGATTGAATTTCCCGACCGCTTCTCTAGTGTATTCTAGGTGTTGTCTCTGGTCTTCTCCGACCGGCACCACGTCTATATCGTATAGAGTAATGTCTGCTGCTTGGAGCATTGGATATGTAAAAAGTCCTGCGTTCGGCTCTAGTCCTTTTGCTACCTTGTCTTTGTATGAATGGGCTTGCATCAAGAATGGGACTGTCACCATGCAGTTTAAAATCCAAGACAGCTCCATGTGGTCTTGGTTGTCTGATTGTCTAAAAATAATTGCCTTCGTTGGGTCTACTCCAATCGCTAAGTAGTCTTTAACAACGTTGATGATGTTGTCGTGTAGTTGTTTTGGATCACGTAGCGACGTGAGTGAGTGGTAGTCAGCCACCATTAAGTGGCTCTCGTATTGCTCATAGATATCTAGAAATGGTTTCAGGGCACCAAAGTAGTTGCCGATGTGTAATGTGCCGGAAGACTGTAGTCCTGTCAGCAGGCGTTTCTTTTCTGTGTTCATAGGGTTAATACTATCAGAAAATGACTTAAGAACAATTTAGTTAGATAGCCAGAGGTAGTTCGATAGTGAATCTTGACCCGGCTCCGTTACCATCTGAATGAGCGGTGATTGTGCCACCCATTGCTTCTGCCATGCGTAGCGCCACATATAATCCAAGCCCTGTTCCGTTAACGTTTATACTGTTGGCGTTTGAAGCTCTCTCGAACTTTTGAAAAATAGTTTGTAGAGCCTCAGTGTCCATGCCGATACCAGTATCTATGATGTCTATATAAATTCTTTTGCGATTTACATTGTCACGCACTAGGACTTTGATTGTGCCGCTCTTGGTGTACTTTATAGCGTTGTGTACGAGGTTTTGAATAATCTGAACAGTTTTGCCGATGTCAGCATTGATGATGCCTTTGCTGTGGAGATCTGAGCGGAAGAGTAAGACAAGTCCGTTTTTGATAGCATCGTTTCTCAAATCATCACAAATTTTCTCAGCTTCATTCTTGAGGTTGAAGTCTGACAGGTTGTACTTCATGTTGCCAGACTCGATGCGAGACACATTGAGATAGTCCTCGATAGCAAGAGCCATCAGTCGTGAAGACTCTTCTATTCTCTGGATAGGGATGCTGGCTTTTTTTGAAATATCGCCATAACTTCCCTCTAGAAGCATTGAGGCGTAGCCGCGAATAGATGTGATAGGGCTGCGTAGTTGGTGCGAAGCGATAGATACAAATTCAGATTTTTGTTTGTCCAAAGCCTGCAGTCTGGTATTGGCTTTTTCCAAATTCATCGCCAGATGACTAATCTTCTCCCGACTCTCAATTTCTTTTCGGACAGAACGAGATAGCATCCAACCAAGTACAGCAACTGCAAAAAGTGTGCCTGTAGCTATGTACTGAACATATGTTAGTGATCGTACGAAAATAATACTACCCACGAGTGTTATGAGACCAATCATCATCAGCTCAACTCCAAGAATTTTTAGGTTAAATTTCTGGTAATCTGTTGAAACATAACTCATTGCGGCAATGAACATAAGCATGCTAATGGGTCCGACCGTTTCAAATTCGTAATAGCCAGTTAGGTCACCAATAAAAGCAGTAACTATAAAAGCCGAAAGTGCCATTATGGAACTTCCAACCATTATCCAAACTTGTCTCTTTTTTAACTTGGTAAGCTCTGGTTTTAAGCTTCCTGTAATACCGATTAGGAAAATGTTAATCAATACATAAACAGAATATACGTAAGTATATGACGTTAAAAATCCGTGAGATACACCTTCACAATTGGCTATATCGAAGTGGGTTACATTAAGCTCTGTCGTTAATAGTAAAGCAATTGGAATAAGGGGTAACATTAGAGAGTAGTATCTGGTGTTACTTGCTTGCTTATCAAATATATAACTGTATAAAAAGAGATAAGTTGAAAGGAAAAGTAGTGATAAGGTAATTGGCCACATTTGCCAGCCAAACATTACGAGGTCTACTGGGGCTGCAATCCAGGTTACAAAAACAAAAAAGACATGAGTGACCAAAACACCTGCAAGTGCTGCAAAGTAACGAGAGTTTCTGTTGAGTGAATTATGATAAAGAGCTAGTCCTGCCAGAATAAGTGTAATAATAATAGTAGGTATGTACGCGTAGTACAAAAGCGGTGGAGCTATCGAAAAATCAAAAAGATTGAAAAACACTGGGCTAGCATCAATGCAGAATTCAGGTCGCATAACTATTCTTCAGAGAAGGTTATAGTAAAGTCTTCTGTAACAAATGTTTGATAAATAGTTGCTAGAACTGATAGCGATATCAGTCCGATTAAAAGAACGTTTACAAGTCGAGTAAGACTTTTCATGACTCTATATTAGCATGTGAAATATTCATAATCGTTATTTGTCGACAGCTCTAAATCCATCCCCATTCTTTTAACGTTGCATGATCATGTTCAGCAAACTTGATGCCAATGTCTGTTCTGTATATCTTCTTGGGTAATATAATTTTATTGATGATTTTGTAGGCCCTATCTCTGGCTTCATGAATATCCTTACCTACTCCTGTAACGTACAGTGCATAACCAAATTCTCCAGACCAATACAAGTACTCGCTCCCATCTAAATGTTGCTTCTTAGATATTTCTTCTAAATGTACGTGCCATTCCTCATCTAGGGTCAGGGGTTCCTTGAAGTATAAATATTCGTTGTTGCTCTTTTGAGTCTCTGCCCTAACGCTATTTGGTGGATATGGGAACGGTGGCAAGGCTACTGCTACTACAACTCCGACCCCGTCCTCATGTTCAAGGTTATATTTTTTTCCGTCTGCTACACTCATTAAAAAGTCACCCCATGGAGATTTGTGCATAGCGCACTGCAGTGCGGTTGATGGACTGCCAAATCTTGCGGTTGCTTCAAGCGGCCAGGCTGTATCTTTGTCAACTATGCAGTTTATGTCTATATCACCTCTATAGTCTATCTTAATCAAATAGTCTTTCAATTTTCCTAGAGTTTTTGCAAATAAAGGCAAATTTTCATCATTTGAGTACCAGATGACAGTACCCATCTCTGCGGTGAGTGGGCCGATTGCTTCATTGCATAAATGTTTGTGTTCGTGATTTATTTCAATTGGACCAACCCAGTCGCTTCCGTTAAAATATCTAGCAACCCCAACTTCAATTCCGAATGCTCTTTTTTGTATGTGTACGGGAGTGATACCTTTATCTTTATATCCTCGGAGTGTGTCTATAGCATCCTTCCCGTCTTCTAGCTCACCCACGTAATTGAGCATGCCGATGTGGCTACTTTGTTTTACTACCCATCTATCAGGATTTTTCTTTATGTGGTCAATTGCTTCGTCAGCTGATTCAAAATCAAATGATGGGAGAGTCGGCAGATCGCTATCGCTTAAAACTTTATGTAGGATACCTCTGTCTAATTCTAGCGCATCTCCACCGGCAGAGCCTCCGACAACTTTGTAACCTTGTTTTCGCAAATCGTCTTGTTCTTGTCCGTAATCCAAGTCATCAAAAATTATCAAGCCATCTTTACCTACCCATTCTAGTTCGTCTTTCCAATTTTCAACCTTAGGTATGATTCCATCCAGACAATCTCTTCTCGCATCGTCTCTAATATACAATTTAAAATCATGTCCTTCACTCATCAGTCTATGACAGAGTGGAGAAGCAATCAGTTCACCAGAGACAAGTAGAATGCGCATAATTAATTACCAGTCTTCTCTCTTGTAGGTGGCTAAAACTAGTGCACATACTGGCTCTTTTTCACATGCTGTACTGATGATTTTTGATTGAATGTTGCCCCACTCATACTCCTGCCTATCTGCCATCATAGATGTAAGTGACTTGTTGATGAGTTCTTGAACATCATCCTCTGTTTCACCAACATGTTCTACGAACAATCCCCATCCTCCATCGCTATCAGTTAGTACCCAGCCTAAGCCGGCTGCTACTTTGTCGCCAACAGTAGAGGTTCGGTTGTCGGCGTACACAACGTACATCCTGTCTCCCTGATGGTTTTTGTCCAGAGTGTGTTTGTTTTCAGTTACTTCGACCGAAAAATCTTTTGGTACAACTGAAGAAAGGTGTATCAAATTTGCATTGCCAAGACCCATTTTGCAAAGAGTTCTGTCAAAGGCGGAAAGTTCCGTTGGTGCTGTGGCCGTGGTGGCCCTAACTGATATTTTTTTCATACTACAAAGTTTATTGTGTGAAAATTTTAACACACGGTTGTGACTGAATTCTTTCTTATTCAGACATTTAAAAACACCCTGATGACTTTGTCACCAGGGTGCTTGTTTTGTGACTACGTTAGCATCCAAACAGTGCCGATCACAACCAGTGTAATGCCGAGCACTTTTTGAATAATCGCATTGCGACCAGTATCTTCCTTGAGTATGTCGGGCGAAATCTTGGTTAGAATCAACCCGATGAAGAAAACGAAAACCGGTTGGTAAGCTTCCATTGATTGAACTAGCGCTAGGGGTGCAAGCAGAATCGCGTAAGTGAATAGAACGTCACCAGCTACAGTCAATGATTCGTTAACTGCATTTAGCGATAATCCAACCCCCCAGTTCTTTTTGATAAAAGTGTGGAATTGTCTTCTATAGTTGTTGTGAAATGAATAAATCCCAACGCCTATGATTACAATACCGACACTGTGCCAAAACATGCTTACCCAAAAAGTCTCTTCAACAGTTACAAATTTGAACAGAGTGTTCGTAAGTGCAATGATGGCAGATGCGCCGGCCATTGATAGGAGCAGCTTCCCTTTTATCTTGCCGGTGGTTTGCTCAATGCTTAGGACAAGCGAACCTATAACGATTACTCCACCAGCAATCAATTTCATGAGTGGAGGCCATTCGCCCAGGAATAGGAATCCGAGCAAGAGCGCAAACACTGGGGTGAGTTGCATTAAAGGCATTACGATTGACACATCGTCGTCGTACAGTGCCTTCAGATACAGTGATATCCAACTGACAGTTAGAAAGCCTGAAAAAATCAGAATCATTATGTCGGTTGAAGGGATCCAGATTGACTCTTCTGCCATGAAAAGTGAGACAGGAAGAAGGATGGTTGGGAAAAGAGCAGAGAGAACAATAAGTGGACCCACACCCTCATCCTGACAATATTTCTCGACCAAACTTTTGTCGATAATATTAACGATTGCCCATAAAAATGAAGCTATTCCTGCAAGTATAAAGCCAGTCATGATAGATGTTCCATAAAATATTAACTAATACAATTATAACACGATTTCAAAAAAAGTAAATTTAAACTATATAAAGCACCACGAGTGGCAGAAGGAGCCACCAGAAGAAGTAAGCTTCAGGGGCGAAGAGTGATTGAAGGGGTGTGCCTGGGGTGAGGAATTCAGTTACCGGTAAAACATGAAAACTAAAAACCATTACTAAAGTGGTGGCTCCTAGTGCAAGAATGAGTTTTCTTCCCATACTCTCAAATCTGTTTTCACGGAACTCGTCCGGCATAATGCGGAAGCAAAGCATGGTGGTGAGGATTGTGATGATTGCAAAAAAGACCAGCTTGGCCCACGCTACAGAATGTGAGCCATCAAGCCCACCAAATATGTAGTCGTAGTTGGGGAATTCTATTGAAATCAATAGAGCTAAGTAGAGCCCGATGATTATGTTCATGATTGCTTGCCGACCTTTGAATACAGCGAAGCAAATGAAAAGACTGAAGACAAAAAGAAAGTATGCGATTTCGGTCAGAAAATCAAATATATAAATCCACGTCATTTAAATATTATAGTTTAATGAATTGTAAAAAGTAATTACTGATTACTAACAACTACCCTATTTGGTCGACTGCAAACTTGGTAGCATCTTGGACATGTTTGAATCTGTCCCCCATTAGTTTTACTCCACCAAACCACCGTGTGACGCATATGATGCAGTCGCAGACTTCCTGCTTCTGCATTACTTTCAAAATAACCATGCCCGCACCGGTCTCTCCGTCGTCTGACTTTGTTTCGTATATTATGCCGTCTTTGGTGATACGAGCGGCCCAAGTATTGTGGGTGGCTTTTTGGTATTTCTTATTCGTCTTTAGCTTTTTGAGGAATAGTTTTATATCGTCCTTCCCTCTCACTTGACCATAACTAACTGAGTATCTACTGCCTCTATCTTCAATAATCTGCTCATGGAGTGTAAAATCTGAGTCAGGTATTTTTTTATTTTCAAAATCAAAACGTGGAGGCTGTAGGTTCATATTAATAAATAGTATATACTGAAAATAGGTAGTTCACGTAAGGAGACTGTCATGCTTGAGGGTTGCCTGTTCGGTGAATGGGATAGCGTTCCTGATTCAGTGGCGCCGATTTTTTCTTTGACTAAGGAGAATGTTGAGAAAGCTGTCGGTCTGGCAACGGATGTAAATGCGTCAGTGTTTGGTCTGTGGGCAGCTGCTATCCATATGCAGCCTGTGTACGTGCGAATGGCGACTTCTGAAGCGCTGACTATAGCTCTTGTTTTTCAGCAGTGCTTCATTGGAGCTTTTGTGCCGGTGCCTGAAGACTCCCGTGATGAGCAGTGACGGAGGAGGAAAAGCAGGGTCGCAAGCGACCCTGCTTTTTTGACAAATTTCAAATATTACGTATAGTATTTCGCAGAAAGTCTTTTTACTGACTTGCCAGGAGCTCATCATGGATGTTCAGACGGAGAGTTTGTTTTTTGATTTGAGTGCTGTTGTTGTGATGGCGCTGGTTATCTACTTGTCGCTGACGGGATTGTATTTGATTAGTCCGTCGTTTGATTTGGCCAGCAGTGTTCTTGACGGCATGAAGGTCCAGTTTTTGCTGCTGTTGACCCCATTCGAGATTCTGTTGCTTCTTTCAATAATCGGAAACATACAAGATTGAGCTTGTTCCGTCATTTGGCCCATTGGGAGTAATCATGCTAACGAAAAAGTTTCTCTGGAAAGCCGTCGGATGGCTTGCGTTCTTGCTTTACATTGGTTTCTGCCTTTACATCAAGGATGCAGATATGGTGAAGGCGGAAAAGGATGCTGTGATTTTCTTGGTCACGTTGCTTGCGATTGCATCTGGAGCAACCGTCATGAATAAGCTATCGTGACACGCAATTGCGGCAGTTTTCACACCCCCCCCGATTTATTTCGGGGGCTTTTATTTTCGTCTTCGTGCCACCTCAAATCATAATTCAGGGCCGTAGATTGACAAAACGCATTTTACGTGTATAATATAAAAAGATAAATTTGGAGGTGTCCTATGCAAAATGATATCAGCGAAAAGAAAGGTATCGAGCTGGTGCGCTCGGTACTGAAGTGGCTTGCAATCGCTCTCTCTGTCTTGGGTGTCTGGTACTTGTACCAGCATCAATACGGTACCAAAGAGTTGAGGGATTTGGCTTCGGCCGGAATTTTTTTCGTTTCGGCGCTGTTCGCCCTCATGGCTCGACGTCTGATTGAGGTCGAGTCTGACGCTAGTGGCGATAACTAGCGTCGCGCAAAACCCGTCAAAGCATTGGCGGGTTTTCTTTTTATATTCCTTCTTCCTTGAGTTGTTCGACTAGTTTTTGAGCGGCTCGTGAAAGTTTTTTAGGTGTTTCGATAGAAACTTTTACCATGAAGTCTCCCCTGCCTCGGTCGGTCGGTACGCCTTTCTCTTTGATTCGGATTAGTTCACCGTGAGTGATTCCAGCTGGGATTCTTATCTCGGTGTTTCCGTCTAGGGTTTCTACAGTATACAAGGCTCCGAGAAGGGCGTCTGTGAGTTTGATTGGGAGTTTGGTAGAAAGGGTTGAACCTTCCCTTCTGATGGTCTTGTGTGGCTCGACATGGACTTTTATGTACAAGTCGCCGGGCTGACCACTTGGTGTTGCTTCGCCTCTTCCGGTCATACGAATAACTTCACCGTTGTTGATACCAGCAGGGACTTTGATGGAGATTTCTTCTTCAGACCGCGCGACACCAGCTCCAGCACAATGGCCACAGCGTTCTTTTGGCACTTTCCCTTTACCGTGACAAGTGTTGCATTCACGGACCGTGGTGAAGCTACCCATGATGCTCTGGCGAGTTTCGCGGATTTTACCATTGCCGCTACAGGTTGAGCAGTTGTCCATGCTGGTTCCCTTCTTGGCTCCCGTGCCATCGCATTGGATGCAGGTATTATTTTTTGTTATAAGCAACTTTCTTGTGACACCAAAAATAGACTCTTGGAAATTTAGATTGATATCTATCGAGACGTCGCGTCCGCGCTGAGCTTGTTGTCTATTGCCGCCGCCAAAGCCAAAGTTTTCAAAAATATCATTGAGGTCAAATTCAAAACCTTGTCCGCCAAAACCTCCTTGCGCTCCTTGGAAATCCTGCCAGTTGAAACCTCCTCCGCCACCACCAGCATTATTGAATGCATGGCCATAGGTGTCGTATTCTGCCTTTTTCTTTTCATCACCTAAAACTGCGTACGCTTCGGTAACTTCTTTGTACTTTTCTTCATCACCAGTTTTCTTGTCTGGATGATACTTGGCTGCCATTTTACGAAAAGCTTTTTTAACTTCGTCACGCGACGCTCCTTTCTGTAGGCCTAATATTTCGTAATAATCTTTCATGTTGTTTCTTTAATGGGTTTTAGGGTGGGTGGAAACGCGAAGCGTTTCCGCCCACTGAAAACTCACTAGTTCTTCTTTTCGTCGTCCTTAGTTTCTTCAGCTTCGTGAACCACTGGCTCGTCATCTTTCTTTTTGTCTGAATCACCTCCGGCCGCCTCTCCCTTCTGAGATGCTTCAGCGGCTTTCTGCATGATCTCACCAATCTTTTGTAGTGAAGTAGAGAGGGCTTCAACGGCAGTTTCGATAGCAGCCTTGTCTTCCTTTCCTTTAGCTTCGTTGACCGCCTTTATCTTGTCGTTAATTTCTGTCTTCACATCTTCAGGAACTTCTTTCTCGTGATCTTTCAGTGCTTTTTCGGCTGTGTAAACTAGTTGCTCAGCTTGATTTCTCACCTCAATCAATTCTTTCTTCTTTTCGTCGTCAGCAGCATGATCTTCAGCTTCTTTCTTCATTCGCTCAATGTCATCTTCGGTCAAGCCTGAGTTTGCTTCAATACGGATAGACTGCTCTTTTCCGGTCGATTTGTCTTTAGCGGTTACGTTTAGAACACCGTTACTGTCCACATCAAATGTAACTTCTACCTGCGGTACTCCACGAGGAGCTGGCGGGATTCCGTCTAAAACAAACTTACCAAGTGATTTGTTGTCGGCCGCCATTGGGCGCTCACCTTGAACGATGTGAATCTCAGTCGAGGTTTGATTGTCGGCAGCGGTTGAGAATACTTGTTGTTTCTTGGTCGGGATATGAGTGTTCTTTTCGATTAGTTTTGTGCCGACTCCGCCCATAGTTTCGATACCTAGTGAAAGCGGTATAACGTCTACTAATGTGATGTCTTGCACGTCACCTTGGAAAATACCAGCCTGGATAGCCGCTCCAAGAGCTACCACCTCATCTGGGTTGATAGTTCGGTTTGGCTCCTTACCAAATAGTGCCTTAACAGCGTTCTGGATGGCTGGCATTCGTGTCTGTCCACCAACAAGGATAATCTCATCAATCTCCTCTTTCTTTAGTCCTGAAGCCTCCATGGCTCGCTTGGTAATCTCGATAGATTTGTCCACGTATTCGTGTGCCAACTCTTCTAGCTTTGAGCGAGTTAGTTTAATGTCCAAGTGAAGCGGGCCATCTGAACCTTGAGAGATAAATGGAATATTGATGTCTGTTTCTGTAGTAGATGAAAGTTCAAGTTTCGCTTTTTCTGCTGACTCATCTAGTCGCTGTAGAGCCAGCTTGTCTTTACCTAGATCAACTCCTGATGCTTTTTTGAATTCTTCAATCAAGAACCTTACGATACCTTGGTCGATATCACGTCCTCCCATGTGAGCGTCACCGTCTGTTGACTGTACTTCCACTACATCATCGCCCACCTCAAGAACAGTGACGTCAAAAGTTCCTCCACCAAAATCGTACACTACGATTTTCTCGTCTTTCTTCTTATTAAAACCATATGCCAAAGCAGCAGCCGTTGGCTCGTTGATGATTCTTCTTACTTCAAGTCCAGCAATCTTTCCGGCGTCTTGAGTGGCTTTTCGTTGTGAGTCATTGAAGTAAGCTGGTACTGTGATAACAGCTTCAGTAATCTTTTCTCCAAGCTTTGCTTCAGCGTCTGCCTTTAGCTTTGAAAGAATCATCGCTGAAACTTCTTCTGGACGGTATTCTTTGCCGTCCATCACAACAATCGCTCCACCGTCTTTCCCTTGCTTGATTTCGTATGGAACAATCGCTTTATCTTTCTGTACAACCTCCTCGTCGAAAGAGTGCCCCATGAAGCGCTTGATGCCGTAGATTGTGTTGGTTGGATTGGTAACAGCTTGTCGCTTGGCGATTTGTCCGACCAATCGTTCATTTGTCTTTGATATCGCAACGATTGAAGGGGTTGTTCGTGTTCCCTCGCTATTTTCAATGATTACAGGTTCACCAGCTTCGATTACAGCCATTGCTGAGTTGGTGGTTCCTAAGTCAATTCCTAGTATTTTTGCCATAATAAATTCTTAAAATTATTCTTTAATTATTCCAGTGGTTACTCGGGCTGGTCGAATGGTTTCTTCAGTCTGACCGTCTTTCATAATGTAACCTCTTTGTACTACGCTGATGACAGTGTCAACTTTCGCTTCGTCTTCAACCACCTCAGTTCCGATTGCTTCGTGCTGATGTGGGTTAAACTTTTGCCCGGTTGGGTCGACTGCTGATACTTCATAAGACTCAAGAATCCGGAGTAACTGAGTGTGAATTCCTTCTACACCCTTACGCCAAGACTCGTCCGCTTTCTCCCACGCTTCAGTATTGCTCATTGCCATTTGGAAACTATCACAAAGTGGCAATAATTCTAAAACATGCTTTTTTCGGTAGCGAACCTTGTCCAACTCGCGTTCGTTCTCGAGTCTTTTACGAGCGTTTAGAAAGTCTGCCTTGGCTCGTTGACTGTCATCTAAGATTTTCTTCTTTTCTTCTTCACAGTGAGCTAATTTTTCTCGCATTCTCTTTAGCTTGTCACTGGATTTTTCTTCAATATCTATTAATTCTGGTTCGTCAATTTCTGTAGTTTCTTCGTTGGTGATTTCTACATCAACCTCATTTTCATCGTTATTCATATTCACCATACGGGCGCATTATAAGTAGAAAAGGCTCGAATGTCAAAAAAACCGACCTCGTGAGAGAGTCGGTTAAAGAATCGAAAGTGCAATGTACATGAGTGCGACCATAATGGCTGACAGAGCGAGCCCTGCTTGGTGCTTTTGGTTGTTTGTTGTGAAAATACTCACTGTCAGGGTCGACACTGTGGCGAAAACAAGGCTGAGAATATCTTGGTTCATCAGAGTTCCTTTTTGGCTGGCCCGAGCAGAGCTCGGGCCAGCCAATGTCAGCTCAACTTCGACAAAAAGTCTTCAACTTCCAGGAGTCCAATCTCCTTCTCAGACACTGTGACATTCTCACCAAGAGCACCACTTTTGAAGTGCTCCGGCCAGTCTTCCTCCGGGTAACCAGTATGAAGCAGGCACGGAACTTCAAGGTTGAAAGTCACGTGTAATGCGATTTCGTATCCGTCGGGGCCTGTACCGAGATTGTAGTCTGTGATGACTGCATCAAACCCCAATTCACCCAAGTTGTCCTCGAAATCAACTCCGCTTTCAAAGCTGGTAACCACGAACCCAGCTTGTTCCACCATTAGCTCGATCAGGTACCGAATATCCTCATCGTCTTCGAATACTGCGATACGCTTGCTCATCTCATGACTCCTTGAATTGTCCTTGGGGTTAATCGATTTACATCCGCCACAAAAATACAACACAAAAGCAAATTTGTAAAGAAAAAAGCCTCCGTGAGGAGGCTTTTTACTATCGCTTTGACCAGGCCGGTCGCTTTCGAGCTTTTCGTAGACCGAACTTCTTTCGTTCCACAGAGCGAGGGTCACGCATAAGGTAACCTTCAGCTTTAAGAGCGCCACGACGGTCAGCCTTTTCTTTCACTAGGGCGCGAGCAATTCCAAGACGGATTGACTCAGCTTGAGATGAGATTCCACCACCAACTACTTTCGCAGTGATTGTGTAATGCTCAATACCAGCATCCTTAGTTTCTAGAACAGACATTACGTCCTTCTGGTGTGATAAGTTTTGGAAATATTCAGCAAGCGGCTTGTTGTTCACTGTTATTTCTGTAGCTGTAGCTGGAGTTAGTCGAACGCGAGCTGTTGAAGTCTTGCGTCGTCCCAATCCTTCTACGTATGTTGTTTTCTTTGTAGCAGACATATTACAGATTACTCAGTGATTACTAATTTAGTCAAAAGTCGCTTCTTGTGCTTGTTACCAGGTAGCATGCCAGCAATTGTACGCTGTACAACTTCTGCATAGCCACGTCGTTCAGCCAAGTGAATCAAAGTTTCTGTCTTTCTTCCTCCTGGGAAGCCTGAGTAGCTTTGGTAGATTTCACCTTCTCTCTTCTCTGGCACATCAAGCTTGCTTACGTTTGTGATAGTAACCTGTACATCAGCAATAACGTTCTTTGCAAAGCTTGGATCATTCTTGCCCATCAAGACAGTTGCGGCTTCGGTTGCAACTTTTCCAAGTCGCTTTCCGGTAGCGTCAATTGTGTGGGTCTTTGTAGTTTCGGTAGTCATAATAGTTATTCAACAAAAGCTATTACTGCCTCCTCTCGTCCTGGTGAAGTTCGTCCGAGTTTTACAACTCGAGTGTAACCACCATTTCGTTCAGCAAACTTAGGTGCAATTTCTGCAAATAGTTTTGAAATAGTATCGTCTTTTGGTTCTCCAAGCTGAGAAGCAACTAGGCGTCGTGACGCAACAGAATCCTTCTTAGCGTGAGTTACCAATCGCTCGATGTTTGGCTGAAGCTCTTTAGCTTTTGCAAGAGTGGTTTTGATTTGGCCGTCTCGGATAAGAGACACCGCCAATCCACGAATCAACGCTGTTCGCTGACTTCTTGTGCGGCTGAGAGTTCTTGTGTTATTTGAGTGTCTCATAAGTCTTAATCTTCTAGAGTGAGTTTCATTTTAGCGAGGAGTTCTTGGATTTCCTCTAGTCCCTTTGGTCCAATACCGTCAAGAGCTAGAATGTCATCTTTCTTCTTTCGCACGAGTCCTCCGACAGTGCGGATACTTGCCTCCTCAAGTGCTTGTAATGTTCGACTAGTTAGGTCAAGTGTTTCGATTCTTGTCTTTAGAACTTCCTGATCTGGTTCGTCAGAAACTTCTTCAACAACCTCAGCCTTTGGAGCCTCAGCTTCTGTGCGCTGTTCCTGGAAGCCAATAACTGACTTCAACTGATGAATCATAATTTCGATAGACTTCTCCAGCGCCTCACGGGCTGTGTATGTTCCGTCTGTTTCGATAATTACTCTCAATCGGTTGTAATCTGTTCGGTCTCCAACTCGCATGTTTTCAACTTCGTAGTTTGCACGACGAATTGGTGTAAACACAGCATCTAGAGCGATTGTTCCAATCTCCACTTTGTCCTTCTGGTGAACTTCTCGAGGGACGTAGCCTAGACCACGCTCCACTGTCATTTCAATATTTAGCTTGCCTGACTTGTTTGTGATTTCACCGATGTATTGATCTCCGTTTAGGATTTCAACTTGAGTTGGTGAAGTGATATCTGCTGCAGTCACTACGCCAGCGCCACTCTTCTTTAGAGAGATAGTCATTGGCTCATCTGTGTGCATGTGCAGACGAACTCGTCGTAGGTTTAGCAAGATTGTAATAATGTCCTCCTTAACTCCTTCCAGAGTTGAGAATTCGTGTTCGGCACCATCAATTTTAACTTGAGTAATCGCTGCTCCAGGTAGAGAGGAGAGGATGATACGTCGAAGTGAGTTTCCAAGTGTGTGTCCGTATCCAGGGTAAAGACCATCGATTTCGAAAATTCCGTGGTTGTCTTCTTCTGATACTACTCGTGGCTTTGATGGTAGAGTTACATTTGTTTCCAACATAATTGTTTTTTGAACTAAATATTTTTTGTAAACCTCTAATCCTATCGACTGTAGTATTCCATCACTTGTTCAGGGTCAAACAGAGTTTCGGCTGGATTATAGACTGGTGCTGCTTTTACGATACCTTCTGATTTCTTTGCATCATATGTGAGCCATGCAGGTACTCCTGCAGCTTCATGAGTTTCAGCAAGATTAACGAAAAGTACTGATTGTCGACTTCCTTCACGGATAGAAATAACGTCTCCAATCTTTACTCGGTGAGAAGGAATAGTCATCTTCTTTCCGTTTACACAGATGTGTCCGTGTGAAGAAATTTGTCGAGCTAGACGACGTGTCTTAGCTAGTCCCATTCGGTAAACTACGTTGTCTAGGCGACTTTCTAGTCGTTCCATCAACAATGCTACTGGCTGGTTACTCTTTTCTACTGCCTCATCAACATAACGTCGAAGTTGCTTCTCTGAGATGCCATAGGTAAATCGCATCTTTTGCTTTTCAATAAGCTGACGCTTGTAGTCACTTGCTTGACCAGGACGTCGTCCTCGGCGTTGGTTGGCACTACGTGCAACAGAAAGTTCAAACTTTGGAGTTTGAGTCTTTTCGAAGATTGGTGCGCCTAATCGCTTGGCGATTTTAAATTTTGGTCCGATTTTCATAAGCTAAAACTAGATTCGACGAGGCTTAGGAGCTCGTGGTCCATTAAATGGCACTGGGGTTGCATCGGTAATCTTTGTGATACCAATTCCCTTTCCAGCAAACGCTCGAAGCGCAGACTCTCGTCCTGCACCAACACCACGTACAACTACGTCAGCGTCCTTCATACCCATTTGCTGAGCCTTTTCTCCAATAATTTCACCAACCTTTGCGGCCGCAAAAGGTGTACTCTTTCGAGAACCCTTAAAGCCCAAGGCTCCACTTGATGCAGACATCACAGCGTTGCCCTTTGAGTCACAAAGTGTCAAAAGTGTGTTGTTGAAAGTAGCTAGGATGTTTAGTTTTCCTGCAGCTAGTTTCTTTTTAGGAATTCGATTGAGGGCGCGTGATGTACCTGCTACATCTGATCCCCCGCTCTTCTTCATGATACGTTTCTTACCCATATGTCGTTACGTTATGAAATATTAATAAAATTAAGTCTTTTCGAGCTTACGCTTTCCACTACCCATAGTCTTCTTAGCTCCCTTGAGAGTTCGAGAGTTAGTCTTGGTTCGTTGTCCACGTGCTGGTAGACGCTTAGCGTGTCGTGAGCCTCGGTATGAACCAATGTCCTTCAGACGCTTGATGTTACCTGCTGTTTGACGCTTTAGTTCACCTTCAATTGTGAATGCTTCAATTTTTTCACGAATTGCATTTTCCTGTTCTGTTGACAGTTCTGTTGCCTTCTTTGTGTGCTCGATTGATAGTTCATCGAGGATATCCTTTGAGCGAGATAGACCAATACCATACACAGCGGTTAGTGCATAGGATAGTTGTTTTTCGTCTGGGATTGTTATACCGGAAATTCTCATATAATTTAACCTTGTCTTTGCTTATGTCGTGGCTTCTTCTTGTTGATGACAAACACGACACCGCGTCGCTTTACAATTTTGTCATCTGGACTCATTTTTTTAACTGATGATCGAACTTTCATAAATACTTTTTAGAGACGTTTTGTGATTCTTGCTTTTCCTCCGTATGGATCTGTGACCATACCAACTTTGTCGCCGACGAGGACTCGGATGCGAAATCTCCGCATTCGACCCGCGAGGTACGCAAGTATAGTCTCATCAGACCCCTCTACGGTGACGCGAAAAAGCGCGTTGGGTAGAGCTTCCTCTACTACACCGTATACTAAGTCGTCCTTAACCGCTGATGTGTCTTGATCCATTAAACGAGGGTGATACTAACAAATATAACAACACCCGTCAACACTTTCATGTTGTTAGGTGGGGGTAAATTATATTTTTTTCAGCTCTTCGATTACTATTATATCCTCTGCTTTTTCTGGGAATGTTCTTTGCCAGAAAGGTGTGATGTGTACTTTGGCGCCATCAATACCTGGATAAGCTAAAACAGCGTTATTTATAGCCGTCTTTGGCAGACCTGCCAAATCAGCTGTGAGCTTGGCTGCGTCATACTCCCAAATAAGTAGTGGCTTACCTGTAAGTGAGAAAGTGAGTGATGGTGCATTGGCGATTACACTGGATGTTGTAGTTGGTGAAGTGTAGCGGAATGTAAGTATAGATGGGTCGTCTACCCGTACTGGATTTCCTTCGTAAGTAGCGACAGTTTCTTGTGCTAGGAATGAGCCAAACTTAATAGCTGGAAATAGTGGGATCTGCAAAATGGCCTGCTCGCGGATGGTGACTAAATCTTGACCATACTGTACTGCCGGTAGCTGGTTGTAGGTGATAGCTACAGAATCTTTGAAGGCAATAAAGTCAGCTGGCTTTTCGTTGTCGATACGAGCCAGAAGATTGTTACGTAGTTCTACCTGAAGAGCTTGTCGAGCAGTGCTGAGTTCGTTTTCGTCAATCTTGAATTGAGGTCCATCAAAACCGCCTGTGAATGCTTCGTTGCTTCTGGCAGAAATAGCATTGTAAAGGTCTGTAAAGCCACCCTCCTTGAAGCCAGGGATGTCAAAGGTGGTTCCAGCTGCTACGTTGTACTCCTCGCCCACTTCATCAGCGAAAACTTCTGCTTGAATAGTGCCTGGTACTGAGTCGACAGACCCTGGTACAACAACTGATTCTTGGATTCTGAAGACTAGACCGTCCTTAGTTCGGAATCTGGTGTTTTTGATTAGTCTTTCGGCTCCTGGTGTGGTTTTTACAATCTCGATTACACCAGTGGCTTGTTCTTGAATCTGTACCTGGCCAGTTGCCTTGACCTGACTCTCGCTTGTAGCCTCGATAGTCATTATTTCGTAGCTAAGTTCGCCAGCTCGGGTGTCTGGATAGGCTGTGAATTCGGCGCTGATATTTGGCTCTCTAAACTCCGGATAAATAGTAAGCTCAGTCTTGCCAAGTAGTGCACTCAGACCGATGGCGCTACCGACGATGACGACAAATAAGACAATCGAAATGATTAGTCTATTTGAGCCATTATTTCTACCATCTTCAATTACGATGCTTGGTATATGCTCCCTTTCCGTTGGTGGTGTATTTTGAGCTTGATTGCTTTGCGGGGACATTTGTGGCGGAACTCTTCTTTTGCGAGGTTCAGCTGGACGGATGTCCTGTAGATTCCATTTTTGTGTCATATGTATATCTTACAGTATAGCTCTTTATAGATACTGGAATGATTGACTTTTGTTATGTTTGTGGAAAAACTGCGCTGAAAGCAAGAGTGCTGTATCGGTCGGGGTTTTGATTTTTGATTCTTTGGTGCTTTCTGTATAGGTTTGTTTGATGATTTCTTTTGAAATGGTGGTGACTGACGGGTCGGATTTTAGGCAGCGTCTAGCGGCTTTTTCAATAAGGTCTAGGAACAAAGTTTCGCTATCTAGGTCAGAATGTAGTGAAATTTTCTTCGGAATGGAAAGTTCATCGCCTGTTTCGTGGAATAGGTTGGTTATTTTTTGGGTATAGGATTCAAAAACCGCCTCAACTTCATCGTGTTGAGCCTTATTTAGCTTTTGCATAAATGAATATGGCTTTTCAGTGTGTAAATAGCCGAGCGCTTCATGTAGCGGTACTCCGGTAATGGCTGAAATTTCTCGAGCGATTGAAAAAGAACCGAATGAAGCGTGAGTGCTGTATTGAAGCGAGCCGTCTCTGACGATTCCAATCTCAGTAGCCTCGTAGGTGACATCCACCAAGCAAACGTCATAGGCTTGGTTTAATAATTCTTTGGTCACACTGTGAAGCATGAGAATAAAGGAAATCTTCTTTGATTCTACGTTGGGAAATAGTTTGTCGCGCAATTCGTCGACGGCATTTACAAGATAGTCGTGTGCCACGGCGTTTGTAAGGACGACTGACAGCTCTTTCGCTTTGCCTTTTACTGGATTGTTGATGTGGTAGCCATTGACGAGTAAGTCCATGGTGCCTTTGGCCACTAGACTCAAGCCGAGTTCACTCAGGTTGCTGGTTTCTTTCAGCTCAGCATTGATTTTGTCTTGGGCGGTAATGGTCAAATCTTCGATTAGGTCTTCAGTGACAGAAAACAGACCGTCTTGCTTGTAGTTGATGTTTTTGGTGACTGTGTAAGACCAAGGTGCCGAAATGCTGCATTGCATGTCTGTGAGCTTAGCTCCGTGGTCGTATTCATGGAGAACTTTCCTTCCTTCAGCTTCCAGTATCATTGAAGCGTTTACCAGCGCAGTGATAACAGCTTTTGAACTCTGCTCAAGTGAGTCAATGTTCTTAAGTGGGGCATGTTCTCGGTGCGACCAAACAATAGTGGGGTGTGGTAGTGAGTTATCAGAGTGGATAATTGAGACTAGTACACTGCCTGACCCGATATCAATTACAACTCCATATCTCGATGAAAGAGATTTTAGACCAAATAGAGACATGTATTGATTATAACAGAGGCCCGTTGCTTTTTATTAAAAGCAACGGGCCTCTTGGCGTGGATATCTAGTTTTCCAAAACCGCCTTTATGCGTCTTACTCCTGCAGATGAAGACTCTTCTTTTTTGATTTTGAATGCTCCTTTTATGTCTTCGATTTTCTCTACGTGTGGGCCACCACAGAGTTCTCGTGAGAAAATAGTGCCGTCGTTACCTCTTACGGTATAGACTTTTACCTCGTCAGGGTATCTGTCCCAGAAGCTGCCTTCTACGGTTGGGTCGTTTTCGGCCTGTGTTTTCGGCATGGTTTCGATGGTGACTTCCCCGCCGGTTTTGATGGCGTTGTTTACCCAATCTTCAATCTTGTCTAAGGTTTCTCGTTCGACTTTTTCTGGGTGAGTGAAGTCAAAGCGCATTCTTTCGGCAGTGATGTTTGAGCCGGCTTGGTGGATATGTTCTCCCAAGAAATGCCGAAGTGCTGCCAACATCAGGTGGGTTGAGGTGTGGTACTGGACTACAATTTCTGAATTGTCTGCCAATCCCCCTTTAAACTTCTGTTCGGACCCAGCGCGAGATTTTTCTCGGTGTTCAGCCATCAAGGCTTCAAAGCCAGTTTTGTCCACCACCAAACCTTTTTCGGCAGCGATTTCTTCTGTTAGTTCAATTGGGAAACCATAAGTGGTGAATAAATCAAAAGCGTTTTGCGCGCTGATGGACTTTATTGAAACTGGCGGCTTGCTCTTGTCGATTACCTTCTTACCATCTTCCATTTTGGTTTCGACATGAACTTGCAAGGAAATTTTGTTGAACTGTTTCAGTCCGTTCTCTAAAGTCTTTCGGAACTGCTCTTCTTCAGTTGCGATTGCGGCTTTTATCTCCTCTCGCTTGTCTTCAAGGATAGTGTAGTGATTTTGGTATTTCGCAATAACGCTTTCGGCTAGATTCTTCATCTCACCAGCTGGAATTTCTAGAATGTCTGAGTAACGTATCGCTCGACGCAGCAATCTTCTGACGAAGTAGCCTTGTTCACTATTGCTCGGGGTGATCCCGTCGCCAATCATAAATACCGCTCCGCGGATGTGGTCGGTGATAACTCTAAAAGCCTCAAGGTTATCCTCGTATTTTTTGCCTGATAGGGTTTGGATTTGTTCTATTACATTCCAGAATTCGGGGATCTTGAAAACATCACTGTCGCCGTTGACTGCAGCCGCCATACGCTCTAGTCCACCACCGAAGTCGATGTTTTTGTTTTCAAGTTCGACGAAAGAGCCGTCAGTTTGTTTGACGTATTGCATGAAAACGTTGTTGCCAATTTCGACGAAGCGTCCACAGTCACAGTTTGGGTGACAATGCTCCCCCCATTTAGGGTCATGTGGAGTACCAAAATCATAAAACATCTCTGAGTCTGGACCACCTGGCTCTCCAGCGGGCATGTTGGCTGGTACGCCGGCCCTGCTCCACCAGTTTTTCTTGGAGTCATAGTAAAAGATTCTTTCACCATCGCCCATCCCCTTTTCGTAACCGTCAGTTTCACTGCCGATGTTGGCTACTTTTGCTTCGATACCCTTTGTGGCGAATAGTTCTTGCCAGATTTTCGGTGCTTCTTCATCGATTGGTATACCAGCTTTTTCATCGCCACCAAAAGCTGTGATGTAGATGTTTTTAGGGTCAAGCTTTAATTCATCAACTAAAAATTCAAACATCCAGTTGATTTGCTCCCCTTTGAAATAATCTCCAAAAGACCAGTTTCCAAGCATTTCAAAGAAAGTGGTGTGACGGTTGTCGCCTACTTCTTCGATATCATCGGCTCTAAAACACTTTTGTGAATCTGTTACACGCACGCCTTTCGGGTGAGTTTCACCTAGCAGATAAGGAACCATCGGCTGCATACCGCTTCCGGTGAAGAGAGTCGTCGGGTCATTGTCAGGTACAAGCGCCGACGAAGGAATAACCGCATGGCCTTTGCTAGCCATAAAATCTAAATACTTCTTGCGGATATCATTCCCAGTCATAGTAATAACTTAAATTGTAATTAATCATCTAAGAATATAGCAAATATACCCTGAGCGTCCAGTGCGGGTCTATTGCGACAGAAAAGCGGCTGCAGACAAAGCGCAGTCACTACCAAAGCAGGTCAACATAGAAACGAAATCGTAGAAGTATATTTCCATGGCATAGCCAGCAACTATGAAGAATAATCCAGCGATAGTGAGTGAATGTTCAATGCGAAAACTCTTTAAAACAAGCTTGTCTATCTTTCTTTCGTGAGCGAGTTCGGTGTGTGCAATCAAAACTCCAATTGTAAGCAGCACTTTGCCAAGCATGCTTATGGTTAGGCCCCAGAAAAGTAAATTCATAATAGTATTATTGCACGGTTTTAATGAATTTTTCTAGTTCCTTCTTAACAGTCTTGATTGGACCAGTTCCACAGACGGTCAAATCTTTTGGATTGAGATAACTCTTAATCGCATTATTTACCTCGTCTATGGTGAGGTCGTTAACTTTGTTTTTGTGAGCGTTCATTTCTTCAATAGTAAATCCATGACAATGGTACGCATGCAAATCCATCATCAGACCGGTGACTGAATCTTTTACAAGTGCTTGCTGAGTGTTGATGATGGTTTTGAATTTATCGAATTGCTCTTGATTGATGCCGGTTTTGTAAAACTTTGAAATCTCTCTAAAAGTCGAAGTTATTCCTTGAACGGTTTTATCTGGAGAAAAGAAAGTAAATATTCGCCAATAGCCTTGTTCGGTACCAGAAAAGCCTTCCAGACGGCCATAAATCGTATATGTTAGCCCCTCTTTGTCACGAACTGTACTCATGAGTATGCCTGAAAAACCTCCCCATTTGGCCAGTACTGTAATCGCAAAACTTAGCGGAATGTAGTCTGGGTGATGAAGAGTGATTGGGATTGGTGCACCAATACTAAGGTCAATATTGGTTCGACTAGGTACATCTCTTAGGATGACGGCGGATTTTGGTGGTTTTTGTTGGTGCAAAGACTTACTTTCATTGGTCGGAGACTGCTTCTTTTTAATGGTGTCTACAAATTTACCAAAATCCTTTATAGCACTTTCTTCTCCAGCGATGGTACATGTCCAAGGTTGAGATAGTACTAGAGCGTGAAAGGATTTGAGGTGCTTGGCTGAAACTGTCTTTACTACGGAAGCAGTTTCATCAACATCGTAGGTGTATTTTCTATCATTAAAGCCGTATAAAGTGTTGCGTAGTGTGTCGAGTGAAGTCTTGGCTGTATTTTCTTTGCTTTCATGAAGGTCGTTGGCTACTATTGATTTTATTCTGGCAATTTCTGATTTTGTAAAGGTTGGAGACAAGAACATTGTCTCAGCCAGCTTCAGTAGCTTTTTGAAGTTTTGTTTTGTAGATCTCAAGTCAACTGAGAGATGACTGTTTCCAATACTTACATCGATAGAAGCGCCGAGTAGGTTTACGGCGTTAATGAACTCTGCTCTCGTATGCTTACCGTCTCCAGAGATAAGTGCGTCTGTATAAACCAGCTCGACAGCCTGATCAGCAATCGTCCGCTCTTCGTGAGTGTCTATGGTAATTACGGCAGAAACTATCTCACTCTTTTTTTCAGTGATTGAAGCTAAGGAATATGTGCTGTTTGGCTTGATTTCAAATTTCATACTATTTTGTTCCAACAAAGTGGCCGATTGTTAGATTGTGGCTGTTAAATGATTTTTTGAGACTATCAAGCACCATTTTGGGGGATACTTTATTGAGGATTTCGGTTGTTTTTGCATAGACGTTCCAGTCACCGGCGGAAACGTATTCGGTCAATTCTTGAGCGATATGCATTGAGCTTGTACGAGCAAAAAGCTCATCTGTGATGTTTCTAATCTTGGCCTTTTTTAGTAATGGCGTGATTTCTTTTAGTGTAAGCGACTCTATGGCTCGAAGGGTCAGATGTTCGATTTCGCTGTGGGATTGTCCTTGAGCTAGGCTGATTTCTATGACGCCGAGGCTAGAGTGGGATGAAGGGTCCATAGAGCTTGCTACAGACGAAGCTTTGCCTGTGTCTACTAGAAGTTTATGTAAGATACTCTCTGGGCCGGAAGTGAGTGTGTCTAGCATTAAGTCATTTACAAACCAATCATGCGATGGAAAGCCTTCGTGCTTAAAGCCAATTGACACTAGGTTGGTAGTAGATGGTCTTTCGACTGTAACACGACGCATGCCCTCTTGTTTGGGTTCACGGATTGAAAAGCGTGGTATTGGCGTGGCGGGATTCTTTAGTTCAGCAAAGTGCTTTTTGATTAGTTCCAGTGCCAGCTTCTTGTCTACATCGCCGACTACCATCATGACAGCGTTGTCTGGTCGATAGTAATTTTTGTAAAATCTCTGTAATTTTTCGGCGTTGTAATCCTCAATATCCTCTCGAAAACCAATGGTTTCGTGCCCATAAGGATGAGAGTGAAAAGCAGAATTCACCATCTGTACCGCCAAGGTAAAGTCAGGTCTACCACCATACATGTCGAACTCACTAAGGACATTGCCCTGCTCAGGCTTCAGGGTTTCGTCCGTCAAAACTACGTTTTGCATCCGGTCTGCTTCAAGAGCCAGCATCCTGTCTAAATGCTCAGTCGGACTACAGAAGAAGTAAGTAGTACGGTCTTTCCAGGTGTTGGCATTTAAGATGCATCCAGTTTCGCGCTCAAAACGCATAGCGCTCCCATCCTCGATTTTATTTTTGAGGTCATTAGCGGTCGGCTTAAAAAGCATATGCTCAAGCATATGAGCCAGACCTGTTTCACCTCTTTCTTCATCACGAGCTCCAACAAAATATGTGATGTTGGTTGTCACTACATCAGTATCTCTACGCTCATGAAAAAGTATCCGAAGTCCATTTGACTTCAATAAATATTCTTCAACTCCAGCTGCTTCTGAGACGAATTCTATACCTGCTACTGGTGACTTCCTACTGTTTGTTGGTGAGGGTTTTTTGGACATCTAAAATAAAGTTTTTATAGGCTTGAAATGTGTGATTGAACTCGTGAACTATACCATCAGCTAGTCGGCTGTTGATAGCGTTTGCGATACACTGATAGGCTTCTAGGCGACTGTCAAGATAAGGGCCAAAGTCTTTTATGAATCCATTGTGGTCATCGAAGTACTCGTCTACTATGGCTCGGAAATTGTGAGATTTGTCGGCAGCTGCAATCATCACGGCTTCCTTCGGAGCCTTTCTCAATCCCTTGGCGTAGTTCTTCTTTACGTCAATCCATGGGATTTTAATGTCTTTGTCGTGCTGTTTTTCGGTCAAGGCGTCAACATAGATGGCCACCTTTCGACCAAAATCAATCTCTATTTCCTCCATGGTGTAGTCTGTGTCCTCAATCGTGTCGTGCAAGAGCGCAGCTACCAGTGTGTCTTCATCATCTGTGTAGTCACGTAAAATTAGCAAAACGGCCACCAGATGAGTGATGTACGGCAAGCCAACAGAGCCCTTGCGTAGTTGGTCTTGGTGTAATAGAGCGGCGGCTTTAATCGCTTGTTCGACTTTGTAGGTATACATGTTTGGTGATGTTAATATCGGTTTTGGTTCTGATTGCGGCTCTCCTCTTCGTTTTTGTGCTTTATGGTCTCGATTTTTCTCTCAGTGTCTCGTATGTCAGTCTGTGTTCTTTGGTGTCTTGAAAGTAATTCTCTCCTCTTCATGTCGTAATCTCGCCGTATGCGTTCAATGTCAATTTCTTCATTGCGCTTATTGCTTGATTCAGAAGATAAGATCTGCGAACTCTCTTGCTGGAGTTGTCTTAGTTTGTTTTCTAACTGCCTTAGTTCAAAATCGTACTGCATACAATTATAATACCGCACCTTCTTTTACCAAGAGCTGCTTTTTCACCTGCTCACCGCCACGATTATAACCGCCTACTTTACCGTCAGACCTGATGACTCTGTGGCAAGGGACTTTAGCATCGTAGTTACTAGCCATAATATTGGCGACCGCTCTAGCTGCTTTTGGATTGCCAGCCCGAGCGGCTACTTCGCCATAGGATAGGGTGCTACCAGCCGGTATTTTGCTCACAATCTCTTTTACTGTGCTGGTAAAATCACTCATGTTATTTTTTGGTTTGTTGGTGAATGGCAAAGAATTTCTTGCCGACTGCTTCACGATAAGGACAAAATTCACAGTTTTCGCCGATTGGTGGCAAGTCCTTTCTGTCTAAACACTTTTTAATGTCGCTAAGGGTTTCTTCTATCCAGTCGACTGAAGTTTGCACCGGGACAAGGGTGGTTTCAAACTGTAGCTGGTTGCCGAATTCAGGAAGGTCTTTGTCGGCATTGGCATAAACAAGATAGCCGGTCTCTTCAACCTCAAAGCCGTTCTTTTCAAGTAACCAGCGATAAATTCCTAGCTGTCTGGTGTACTGCTGTTCCCAGGGAGTATCACCAAGTTTTTCAATTTTTCCTTCTTTTGAAGTGGATTTGTAGTCTACGATAATGAGTTTGTTTTCTGGTGTGACCCAAATATCGTCAACTCCTCCGCTGATGATTAGTCCTGTAGGCTCATGCTTGTGAGTAATGCCCACAAAAGGATCGCGCCAGGTTTCCATATCCTTATGCTGAAATGGTACTGCTTTTACGCCATACTCAGTCATTATTGGGTGTGGTGTTTGTGCTAGTCGATGTACATCAAATTCTTTTTTAAATAATTCATCGACAGCGATGTTTAGATTGAAGGATGGAAAGCCAGGACGCTTGGTACCGAGTACATTGTCTGCGTAAAAGCAGCGTTCACACTCCATAAAGAAATCAATCTTTGAGCGAGAAAGTTTCCATTTTGCTCCACCGTAGTTCCATTCAGAAGATCGGTTCGGATTATATTTATATTTATATTCAGCCATATTTGATTAGTATAACATTGTTGGGTTTGGGATTTAAAAAGGCCCGACGCTTCGCGCCGGGCCTTTTTAAATCAGCATTACTTAGCTGAGAATGTGTCGAATACAGTATCAATCTGTACGTCGTTCGCTAGACTAAAATCAAAGTCTCCGTCCTCTGTGAAGATAACGATAGCGTATTGATTTCCAGCTGTAGTTGAACGCTGTAGAGTGATTTCAGAAGGCACTAGACCTTGTGATTCACTAAATCGTACAACACCAAGGATAAAACCAAGCTGTTCGTTGTTGAATTCTCGTACACCAATCCATCCTTCGCTGATTGGGTATGTAGCACTATCTAGAACAATTGATGCGCTAGCTGGCTGATCGTTTACAACCACTGCTCCTTCTCCAACCGATAGTACAGGTGCTGGTGCAACTTCTGCCTCCATTTCTTCTGATTCTTCACCATCCTTACTGTCTGACTTAGCTCCCTTTTCAACTTCTTCTGTATCTTGCTTCTTCTCTGATTTCATTTCGGCTGTGTCTGTGGTTGGACCTGAAAATGCCCACACTAGGATTCCACCGATAAGGAGTCCGACTACAAAAGCTACTAGTGTCTTCTGTCCGTCTTGTTTTTCATCTGCCATACAAAAATTTATGATTGCTGAATTAAATAATATTGTGAGTATATCACAGCAAAAAACAGTGCAAACATTGACAAAACAGCACTTTCAACTGGCTATTTATTTATCTTTACCTTGCAGATTTCTTCAACTTCAGCTATCAAAGTCTCATATTTTCTTTTTGGCAGATGCAAATGCTTCAAAACTTGAGGGTGTGTCACTATGTCTCTACACAGAATTATACCTCTTGCGATAAGTGCCTCCATTTGTGCAGTATTTATACTTTGTAAAACTGAGACAGGGTAAACTCCAGCTTTTTGGATTCTATCATGAAGGTTGTTGTTTCTAGGAAAGTCCCAACTAAGCATTTTTAGTCCAACACAATTACCATAATTTTCGGCTGTTGAAGTGAATTTTGTGTTTGTGATTAGCCAGAATTCATTTACTCCACAAACGTCATCTTCACAAATTTTGGCATTTTTTAAATCAAGCAAACGAGCGTAAGAATACATTGCTACTTGTAGGTCAGATTTTACTCCTGGCCTGGAATGAAACTTTGCCTCGCCAATAAAGCTGTGATCACTCTTGTAGGCTGCGATGTCGATTTCGTGAGGTGCGCAATTACCTTGCATTATAATGCCCGTTTTGGTCGTGTAACCATCCATTTCAAAAAGTCGAGCCAAGAATTTTTCAAAAGGAAAACCAGTTGGACCTAGATTGAACAAGGCTCTTCTGAGTGAGTACCGAGCCGCCGCTGGCGGTCGGCTGTTTCTTAGTAAGGCAAAGGCTTGGCGGTATATTTCTTGGGTTTGGATGCCGTCATACAGATGGTCATCAATCTTTCCAATTATTTCACTAATTTCTTCAGGGTTTGCACCTGCTCGTCTTAAAGAGCGTCGCAGTTTTTCAACTTTAAAAAACTCAGTCGAACCATCAGCTTTAGTGATTTGGATGTGCATGGACTAAGTGTAACATCCTTGTGGCTTCAAAAATTTACTGTTCAACAATTCCTCCTCCCAAGCATAATGATTTGCGGTAGATGACTACAGATTGACCAACAGCAGGCTTCTCGGTAGCTTCAGTGGATGTGAACTCAATGCCGTTCTTATCTAGACTTAAAATGGTGGCTCGGAAGGGTTCTTGCCTGTATCTGATTTGAAGTTCGACCGTGTCACCGATTGTCAGCTCTTCACGCAATATGTAGTTACTGATCTTGGTTGAGCTTGATGCTGGTAGAGCAGGCTTGGTTTGATCAACGGTGATCGTGTTCGCTTCG
>JAGQMJ010000029.1 GCA_020428685.1 Candidatus Kaiserbacteria bacterium | reverse complement strand
ATCCCGCTCTCTTTCTCCCACACAAACAACTGGCGTGAGTTTGTGTTGCAATACAGTTGCCACTTTTTCTCTAACGTCATTATTAGACTCACCTAAAGCACGTCTTTCTGAATGACCGATGATTACATAATCGACCCCCAGTTCTTTCAGCTGTAAGACAGATACCTCTCCCGTATGTGCGCCAATAGTTTTGTAGAAAACATCCTGAGCCGCAAGTGCCACCTTATTCTTACCAATCTTCTTTCCTACTTCATGCAAGTAAACGAATGGCGGAGCAATAGCTACTTCGGCATCAGTTACTTTTTTTAAACTCTTCACTACTTCCTTTGTTAATTTAACAGCCTCATCAAACTTTACTGGATTTAACTTCCAATTTCCGATAATCAGCGGGACATTTTTTTTCATATGAGAAAATTGTAACATGAGTACAAAAAGAGGGGCGGCCTTCGGCCGCCCCTCTTTTATTCCTCTACCCGTCTTGCCTCCAATTAAAGAAGGTATAAACATCCGAAGTAATTGGCGTATACGGAGGAGAGTTGTATATCTGGCTCACATCGTAGGAACTTGCAGAACTTGTGAAGCCTGAGGCCAGGTTTCCGTTTGAGTAAACCCAGTTATAGCCAGCACGATTGTTGGAAACAATTGTCCCGTTCATTGTTAAGGAATTTCTAATAATGTACTGCTCCCAAGAATTTGGCATTGAAGTGTTGTAGTAATTTCGTCCAAAATGGCCAGTTTGCGCAACAAAAATACCGTTTAGTTCCATATCATCAGGCACCACAAGTCCGATCAACATATCGTATTCTGCCACCGCCAGCAGACCTGCATCTGCCGTAGAGTAAGTAATATTGTCATTCAGAATAATAGACGGATCGACACCAACAGAGTCTATATCCGCTGCAGCAATCGTCACCTTTCCGGCCACCTCTCCTTCCAGCCACACCTGATCTTCCACAAAGATAACCGGGCATGCTGGGTCAATATCATAAATACCAACCAAACTAGTACCCTTCAATATGTTCATATACCTACCCCAGGCATAGCCATTTGGCTCGTTTTGTTTACTGTTCACACGACGCACCTCAACCTGATTGCCGGCTCTAAAAATGACATGGTACCCCGACTTGCCAGACGGACCAAAATACAATCCGCCGCCAAATTCTGCCTTATTTTGAATATCAGCTAAATCTAGTGTGATGCCAGCAAAATTGATGGGAGCTACCGGGAAAGAAAACAATGATGGGTTGGCGTTCCCGCTAGTTGTGTAAACACCATCAACAGTGGCACTTGGACTGCAGCCATAAGAACTATTACAGAGCCAGTCCGCCTGACCACTGCTCACCACAGAATTATGAGCTGCTTCCATTCTTATGCCCTGATTGGAATGGATTGGACCATTAGTGACACTAGTAGGCCCATACCAAACCCCAGAATTTGTAACAAAAGAATAGCTTGCTACCGTCGGTCTAGAGTATCTACCACTCACCACCGCAACGGCACTCGGATCGACATAAGTATGACCCGTAGAAGTAATGTCAATCGAAGCCACATCACCACAATAGCTACTGCTAGCAATAGACAATGAGAATTCACCAATCGGTCCATCCTCAGGGTCTTCATACACATGAACATACGGACCAGGCAAACCAGTTCCATTGGTAGAATCTCCAGGGTAATGAGCCAGATACCACTTATAGTAATTCAAACCTGCTTCAGCAATCTCTGTTGCCCGCTGTTGCTCAAAACGGAAATTGACTAGATTATTTTGTGTCACGATGTAACCAACAAAGGAACTGATTACCAATGTAAACATCGCCCCAAATACCAACACCAACACCAACAGATACCCTTTTGATAATTTAATATTTTTAGTTTGTAGTGTACTCATATCTATAGATTAACCTTCAAATTACGTGGAGCAATACTAGACCTGAGCATAAACTCGCCCGGTGAACGAAGTGGGTCAATATTAACTATGATTTGCGCCTTTATATAATTTACGTTAACGAGTGGCGAGGTAGAGCTGAGGGCGTTTCCATTACTGTCAAAATAGAAAAACGTCGAGGTCGCCTGAATAATGTTCTGCACATACTCTGATAAAATCTGCTCCGAATCTGGAGATGCAAAATTGTATACAGCCGGCGAGCCAGTTGGATTGTAGGTGTACTTAGTGAGAGTAGTGGTCGCCAAAACATACTCAACATACTCAACACTTGAATCTTGGTCAGTGTCACTAAAATATCCAAAGCGATGCTCATCGATAACAGCCACTGGGAAAGTACCGTCTTCTGCCGTAGTCATTTCTTTAGCATCACGGTTCCACTGGATCATACCGCGTCTGGCATTATCTATCTCATCAGCTTGTGCCATTGCGTAGCCGTTTGATTGATACAAACTGGAGATACTAGCGGTTATTGCCAATAATAAGACCGTATAAATACCGATCACAACCACCAGCTCAACCAGAGTCATTCCACTTGTATTGTTGGTATTTTTATTCATCATTCTAAGAACTCAAGGTTACCGTTACATCTGTATCTCCAGTTATTTCGAAATCAGTGATTGTTTCGTCTCCGTAGCCAGCTGCTGTCACCTCTATCGTGTAGTCATTGTTATTGGTCGGACCACCCGTAAAGAAAGTCTGTCCACAACTACCGGCAACTTGGGTCACATCGTAGCCTGGGCGTTTGAGATTTATACTCGACCCTGCAACAGGGCGACCAAGACCATCAACCACTGTTACCCTTAAAGTATTAGCTGAGTCTGCCACCAGTTCAATCTCTATTTCAGAATCGATTCCCGCCTGATGTACAAAAGGGTTGTTTGAACAGGCTTCTGATATATCTAAACTATTAGTATTAGCAAAAGTGTACACATCAAATTCAAAATCAGAGAATGTATACTCCCCAGAACCATCAGTCGTAAATGGACTGTCAAACTTATATATAGGCGTAGAGCTTGCGCCGGTTCCGATCACTTTATTACCATTTACAGTCATCGGCACTGATGCAAGTGGTGTTTCGCTCACACGGTAATAAACACCAATTTCATCAATTTGTGGGGTCACACTAGTGTCAGTTGTCTCCATAACAACACCAACAAATATTGATGGATACATAGTTGAATTTAGTTCTGATATGTCGATAATTGTATCTGTAAAACCAACTGAGTTGCCTGGCAACTGACTATTCGGGATCAGGGTATATGGCCCTGCTCCTGCTCCAGTAAACAGCTGCACCTTATGAGAAGTGTTCACAGGCAGATCCACCGCCACCCTGATATTTTCCCACCGACTAATAGTAGCTGGTGTAATCGGGCCCATAAAGGCAGTGCCTGAGTTCTTGTATACACCAGCTACATTTTCCAGCACCAACTCTCCAGCCACGGCTTCAACGTCAGTACTACTGGCGAGGGCGGTGATATTGGTGAAATCTTCAACAAAAGAACCATCAGAAATATTTGAGAATGTCTTTATAGTCAAATCACTTAGTTCGCCAATCTGAAATGTGAGAGTTGAAATATCTGCCTCCAGCACTGTGAACGGAGCTACGATTGGATTAGGATTCGACACACTCGCTCTATAAGTCTGATCGGTCGAATACTGATCTGTTGCTATGAAAGCAGTCACCGAAACCTCGTAATCACTAGATGTTGGTGCGCCAGAAAAAAGTGCTGCACCACTAGCATCAGTAAAGCGAGTCACATTGATGGCTGGCGAAAGCGTGTTATTTGTCAAAGTCACACTCGCACCTGGCAGCAAAGCGGAGTTTTCATCTATTACATTGATACGAACAGTCCCTCCTCCAGCTGTGGTTTCTACTGAGCGAGGAACAATATTACTGACTAGCGCAATACTACTAGTTGAATTATTAATTGACCAAGTGTATTCAACTTTTATTCTTTTGTAGTCAGAATTAATTCCATTACTATCGAATGGTGTCTGCCCGTCTGCCGGATCATCGATATGCTCCACCAACACGCGCTCTGTAAACACAATGCCGTTAAGAGTGGTCGTACTATTTTGTGGAATCAACCCAGGCACAATCCCTAATAGAGTTCCAACACTATCATAAGGCAGCGAGCGAAAGTATTCCATGCGGTCGTTAGCAATTGATAGCGCGCTTAGTCTAGCGCGTGAATTATTGATTAGTTGTAATGAGTATTGAAAAGTAGAAAATAAAGCTCCAAATATCAACGCTGAGAGAGCAGCCACAATGATAGCTTCCACTAGCGAGAAACCACTTTTGTTTTGATGATATTTAAACATAGTTTAATTCAGACCATCTGAAATTGAGTAAATCGGTGCAATCAGAGCGAGGGCAAAGAATCCTACACCACCACCAATCACAACCATCAAGAGTGGTTCGATGATGGTAGACAAGTCCTTTGTCTTTCTCTCCACTTCTGTTTCATAAAAAATCGCCAACTCTCCGAGCATCCCCGCTATCTGCCCTGTCTCCTCTCCCACCAAAATCATTTCTCCCACCAAAATCGGATACAAATCATTTCTTTCAATAAAGGTTTCTGATAAGGCTGTTCCTTTTTCTACTCGCTTGGCAGCGTCTTGCAAAACTTGTTTGTAAAAAACATTCTGCAAAACCTCTTCAGTGATATTGATAGACTGGATTACGTCTACTCCGGAATTCAAAAGTGAAGACAATGTACGGGCAGTACGAGCAGAGTTGGTTTCTTTAGCCAACGTCCCGATAACCGGCAAGCGAACCACTAGCCATGACGAAGCAATCTTGCCCCACTTAGTCTTCAGCAAATAAATGAAGCCGAAGACTGTACCGAGCATGGTACCGATAGCCAAAAATGTATGCTCGACCATAAAGTCACTTGAGTTAATCAAGAAAGTGGTCGTGGCTGGCAAGTCCTTGCCCATACCTTTAAATACTCCCGTGATTTGAGGCATCACATAAATCATCATCAAAACAGCGATAATAACCATCACGATGATAACGATGGTTGGATAAATCATTGCGCCCTTAACCTTCTTTTTGAGGTTGGTCGCTCGCTCCATTTGGATAGCTAGTGTTTGAAGTGACTCGGCTAGGTTTCCACTTTCTTCCCCTGCTTTCACCATCGCAATATACAAATCACTAAAAACCTCTGGGAATTCCGCTAGCGACTCATAGAAAGTACCACCTTCATTGATACTTTTCACCACTATTTTCATCACACCCTTGAGACGCGGGTTTGTACTTTGGCGCTCAATCACGGACAGAGCGCGAGAGACAGTGAGTCCTGCTGTGAGCATCGAGCCGAGATTGCGCGTTACCATCACCAGTTCATCATCCTTCACTCTACTCAATAGGTAGTTGAGTTTCTCGACGTTTAAAAACTTACTGAAATTGAACTTTGAAGATTCTTCAATAGACGAAACTGTATGCCCTTGGGTGCGAGCTACCGCATACACACCAAAACGATCCTCCGCCGAAACAGTATTGGTTACTTTCTTCCCTTCACCATCTTCTCCAGTGTAGGTAAACGTTGGCATAGAAATTATTCGTTAATAACTCGTAATACTTCTTCAATACTTGTCATTCCTTGAGCAGCTTTAAAAATCCCGTCCTCAAGCATAGTAAGCATTCCTTCCTTGCGCGCCTGCGCTTCAATCTCGTCTCCAGTCTTTCCACCCATAATCATATCCTTCAAAGTAGCTGACACTTCTAGCACTTCATGGATACCCATTCGGCCCTTGTATCCATCTTCTGTATCACCTTTTTCTTTTGGATGATAGAAAGAGATGTCGTTCCAAGTCGCATCCTTCTTTACCACACCTTCTTCACGCAGAACATTTAAAACATGATCCAAATTAACCTTAGTTGCTAGATCATCTCGCTCGGCTTTGGTCAAAATATACGGCAGCTTGTCGTCGGCTAGCTTTCGGACCAAACGCTGACCAACCGCAATTCGCAAAGTAGAAACAAGCAAGAATGTCTCAGCACCCATGTCCACCAAACGAGCTACCGTACCTGAAGCGGAGTTAGTGTGAATGGTTGCTAGTACCAAGTGACCGGTCAAAGCAGCGTTGATTGCCAGACTCGCAGTCTCCTCGTCTCGGATTTCTCCCACCATGATTACATCCGGATCCTGTCGCATCAAAGAACGTAGTCCAGCTGCAAAAGTGAAGCCGATATCTGGCTTGACCTGAGATTGATTGACTCGAGCCATCTGATACTCAATAGGATCTTCGATAGTTGAAATATTAACCTCGGGAGTGTTTAGAATATCCAAAATTGTGTAGAGAGTTGTAGATTTTCCAGAACCAGTCGGACCAGTCACCAGGATAATTCCCGTTGTTGCTCGAGTAGCGCGGTGCACTCGCTCAAGAGTACTGCCGTGAAAACCGATTCCTTCCAAAGAAAAACCACTGCGGTTCTCTCGCAACAATCGCATAACCACCTTTTCTCCAAAGAAGACCGGCAACATAGAAACTCGGAAAGCTACTTTTTGTCCGTCCATTTCCATCTTAAAACGACCATCTTGAGGCAAACGCTTCTGATCGAGCTTTAGGTTGGAAAGAACCTTTAGCCGAGCCACGATACTATCGGCCGCCATTCTCGGTAGCTTCATAGCGTCGTTAAGGATTCCGTCGATTCGATAACGTACCAAAACCTCTTCTTCCATTGGTTCAATGTGAATGTCTGACGCCCCTTGAATGATGGCGTGTCGAAGCAAAGTATCGACAATTCGTACCACCGGCAAATCCTCTGCCATTTGCTTTAATTCCTTTTCACTCACTTCGCTACCTTCCTCAGAAAGAATCTTTAGCTCAGAAGCATCCTTCATAATGAGGTCACCAAACTCATCCTTTAGTGTCTTCTGATACTGCCGCAAAGCGGTACGCATAGAGTCAGTGTCCGTCAAACGAGGCTGGATTTTCAAGCCTACTTTCTTCTTTACGAAGTCGATAGCAGGAAGATCAGCCGTGTCGAGCATAGCTACTTCCAGAGTGTCCTCACTCTTTTTGAAAGCGATGATGTTGTGGTTGCGGGCAACTGGCTCAGGAATAAGAGTGAGAGTTTCAAAATCAATCTTCATGTCTTTCAGCGACACAAAAGGAATTCCAAGCACATAAGACTCGACCCGACGCATATCGTCTTCTGTCATATGACCATGCGCAATCAGAGCTTCACTCAAGGTACGTTTTTCTTCCTTGGCGATTTTCTCAGCCGCAGCAATATCTGTTTTGGTTATCAGACCAGCATCTAGGATAAAGCGAATTAAGTTGTTCGTCTTGAATACGCATAGTGACAAATGAACAGAACCATTACCTCCGGTACTTGTTACAGAGATTATATCATCCATCAAAACTATAATTACTTAGATGTTCACGGAATTCTGGAGAAGCTCGCAAGTATTTTATTCTCAGCCATGCAAAAACTGCTGTAGCGCAGAACTATTTGTTGCAACATGTTTAGCAAAGCTTTCTTTTGACTTTTGCGCTTAGTCAGAGTAAACTTTCTTTAACTGTTATTGACTGCTCGGCCTCAAAGCCGGGCGGTCTTTCGTAAGAGAGCAGTGTAGACAATTAAATAAATAAAGTGGTACACCTTATGACTCAAAAACATAACCAACCACGTAATAAATAATGTATGTTTGATCTAAAAGTAATCAACTCGGTTTTGGCCGAAATGGAAGAAGAACGAGGAATTCCCCGCGAACGCATGATTGACGCGATTTCTCAGTCTTTGGCAACCGCCTATAAAAAAGAATTTGGAAAGCGTGGACAAATCATCACCGCTGAATTCGACATGGAAACTGGTACGACAATCTTCAATCAGATTAAGATTGTAGTAGACGAAAGTATGCTGAAGCCAGCTCCAGAACTAGACGAAAACGGTGAGGAGATTGTTGATGAGAATGAAGAAGAGGAAGAAGTTGGAGAAGATGGAGAGAAGAAAGTGCGATTTGACGAAGAAAAGCACATTATGATTTCGACTGCTCGAATGATTAAGAAGGATGTTGAGCTAGGAGAAGAGCTTGTTTTCCCTCTAGAATCAAAGGACGACTTTGGAAGAATTGCGGCTCAGACTGCCAAACAGGTCATCATGCAAAAGATCCGCGAAGCAGAAAAAGACTCTGCTTTGGCAGAATTCGGCCAGAAAGCTGGCGATATCGTAATCGGTCACGTACAACGATTTGAACGAGGAAATCTATACGTAGATCTTGGTCGAGTAACAGCCATCATGCCTTACGAGGAGCAGATCCCAGGTGAAAGATTCAAACCAGGTGAAAGACTGCGAGCGATTCTACTAGCTGTTGAAGAAACACCACGAGGAATTTTCCTAAAACTTTCTCGATCACACCCAGACTTCCTTGTAGCACTATTTACTATCGAAGCACCGGAACTACAAACTGGAGCCGTAGAAGTAAAAGCGGTTGCTCGTGAAGCTGGCGCTCGTTCAAAGATTGCTGTACACGCTCACGATGAGCACATTGATCCAGTTGGATCACTGGTTGGACAGCGCGGAGTTCGAGTTTCTACAGTAATGAGTGAACTAGGTGGAGAAAAAATTGACATCATTGAATGGTCACCAGAAATGGTTGAATTCATTGAGGATTCACTTTCACCGGCTCAAGTAATGGAGGTTAAAATCCAGTCCGAACCAGATGCAGAAAACAACGAACGAGGTCATGCAGTAGCTGAAGTAGCAAACGATCAACAATCTCTAGCGATTGGTCGTGGAGGACAAAACGTTCGACTAGCTGCCAAACTAACTGGCTGGAAGATTGATATTGTTTCTGCCAATACAGGCGAAGATTTGGCTGAAGCAGACGCAGATGGAGAAGTCACTCTAGAGGCGCCAGCTGATTCTGAAGCCGGAGCTGATGATGAGGTACTCGAAAGCGAAGACGCAACTACAACTAAGCCAGAATTGGAAGAAATCTTGGATGAAGAAGACGACACCAAGGACAGAGATATGACGACTGATTCCGACGAAGAAGACGAGATTGACACTCCAGAAGAAGCTGAGGACGAACTTGCCCCAGCAATTGATGAAAGTGCA
>JAGQMJ010000028.1 GCA_020428685.1 Candidatus Kaiserbacteria bacterium | reverse complement strand
ATTATTAGATTGTTGAGTGTATAAAGTAGCCACTGTATATTTATTACTTTAATTTAATACATTAATTTCTATTTAAACTGGATGAAGATGTGCTGACTGGAGTATTTTTTAGATTGAGCTGTGTATGCCATACGGTGATTGAGAAAAAATACGAAGTCAGTTCATATTCGCCAGTTTAAAAGAAATTAGAGAGGAATACCTTGAACGCTTTCATTAGAACGGTAGTCGACATCAGCGGACCAATGGAGGAAGTGACCATGCTTATAACCACCTTTAGTAATAAGGTTGTCTTTTCTGAATTTTATTAGTTCATCTTTAGAAATTTCCAATTGTCGAATCAGTGTTTCGAGTACAACCATCAAATCACTGTACTCCTCTAAAAACTCTTCTTTAGTTCGAGCTTTAGAAAGCGAAGCTGCTTCTTCCTGTACCTTTTTAAACAGCTCTTGCTGAAGTTCTTGAACATCAGTTATTTTGCGAATATCGCACTGTTGACGCTTCGCTTCAATCTTGGCTGGGATGTTGTCGCGGACCAGCTTGTTGTAATAAACTCGATTAATTTCGGACATAAACCTAGAAATCTACCTTAACTGGCTCTCTTTGTTCACTTCCCTCCTCTAATTCAAAGAATTCCTCAGCTTTGAAATTAAACATATTTCCAACTACGTTTGATGGGAATGATTGTAGAGCGATATTTAGGTCGCGGACATTTCCGTTGTAAAAACGTCTAGCTGCTTGGATTTTGTTTTCTGTATCTGAAAGTTCTCGTTGTAGTTCAAGGAAGTTCGTATTAGCCTTTAGGTCTGGATAGTTTTCTGCTACAGCAAGAAGTCGACTAAGAGCTCCTGACAATACTGATTCAGCGCCAGCCATAGCTGCGATTTGGTCTGGTGTTACATTAGACGGGTCAATATGAGTTGACGTTGCATTAGCTCTAGCATTAGTCACCGCATCTAGAGTTTCTCGTTCATGAGAAGCGTAACCTTTAACTGTTTCGATAAGATTTGGAATAAGGTCATATCGGCGCTTTAATTGTACATCTATATCAGCCCATGCTTCTTTAGCACGTTGGGTCAACTTCACAAATTTGTTGTACGCAGTAATGACGTAAAGTCCTATTACTACAGCAACAATCACAAAAATCCACATTGAGTTCATAATCTAAATAATTACTTTTATGGTCATTATTTTACCATGATTATTTCTTTTCATGAATTAACTTCTGGAAATTTGTAGTAAAAAGAAAAACGACCCATTGTAAGGATAAGGTCGTTTTTCTTTGTTCTGTCTACTAGAGAAATTATTACATTCCCATCATTCCACCCATACCACTCATGTCAGGCATAGCTGGCTTGTCATCTTCTGGTTCATCAGCAATGGCTGCTTCTGAAGTTAGGAAGATAGCTGCAGCGGATACAGCATGCTGAACTCCAGACCTTTCTACTTTAACAGGATCAATAATTCCAGCCTTAATCATGTCTGCAATCATCTCTCCCTTGTCTGCATCATAGCCAGCATTTCCGCCAGCTTCTTTTACCTTTTGTACTATGACTGCTCCATCATGCTTACCAGTGTTGTCAGCAATTTGCTTTAGTGGCATCTCAAGCGCCTTTAGAACAATGTTGTAACCAATCAGTTCTTCTCGACCAAGATCTTTCTTACTTAGAATTTCTGCTTCAACGATTCCCGCTGCACGAGCCAAAGATGTTCCTCCTCCTGGTACGATTCCTTCTTCAATCGCAGCTCTGGTAGCGTTTACAGCATCTTCAATCTTGAGCTTGAGATACTTCATTTCTGTCTCAGTAGCTGCTCCCACTCTAATAACCGCTACTCCGCCAGCTAGCTTAGCGATTCTTTCACTAATCTTTTCCTTATCAAACTTAGATGAAGCTTGCTCAAGCTGAGACTTCAAAGCCGCTACACGGTCGTCGATTTCTGACTTCTTTCCAGCTCCGCCAACAATAGTTGTATTATCCTTGGTAGCAATCACGCGATCTGCCTTTCCGAGCTGTTCCAACTCAACATTTTCAAGCTTAAGATCAAACTCATCAGTAATCACCATCGCGCCTGTAGTCACAGCGATATCAGCTAGAATTTCCTTTTTACGGTCACCATAGCCAGGAGCCTTAACAGCCAAGACTGAAAAACCTCCCTTCAGCTTATTGACCACAAAGGTCGTCAAAGCTTCACCCTCTACTTCATCAGCGATAATCACTAATTCTTTCTTGCCTGTTTGAGCAATTTTCTCTAGCAGTGGGAGAATTTCTTGTACGCTTGCGATTTTCTTGTCTGTAATCAGAATCTGAGCGTCTTTGTATTCAGCTTCCATTCGTTCAGGATTGGTCACCATGTATGGTGAAACATAACCCTTATCAAACTGCATTCCTTCAGTCAGTTCAGTTTCGATACCGAATGACTGCGACTCTTCAACTGTCACAACACCATCCTTACCAACCTTATCGATAGTTTCTGCAATTTTCTCTCCCAGCTCAGCACTTTCAGCAGAGATAGTCGCCACTTGCTTGATCTCATCAATTGAACCAATCTGAGTAGCCATTTCTTTCAAGGCTGCCACCACATCCTCGGCCGCATGCTCCATTCCAGCTCGCACAGCCATAGCATTGACTCCCATGGTTGTTTGCTTCAAGCCTTCATTTACTAGAGCTTGAGTCAAAACAGTCGCAGTGGTTGTACCGTCTCCGGCCAGTTCATTGGTTTTGTTGGCCACTTCCTTGATGATTTCTGCCCCCATATTCTCAAACTTGTCTTTCAAAGTGATTTCACGAGCAATAGAAACACCATCATTTGTGATAGTTGGACCACCAAAACCTTTATCTAGAATCACATTTCGGCCACGGGGACCAAGCGTTACCTTAACTGCATTCGCTACTGTATCAACTCCTTTCTGCAACTTCTTCTTAACATCCTCTCCAAATAATACTTGCTTTGCCATAAATATCTAACCAATTAGTTGTTAAAGATTCCTAGAATGCTGGACTCCGCCACAATGTAATAATCCTTATTCTCAAACTTTAGTTCATCAAAGCCATACTTTGAGAAAATAACTCGGTCTCCAACCTTTGTTTCCATTGGAATTCTTTTTTCTCCGTCTTCATCCCATTTTCCTGAACCAGTTGCAATCACGATTCCTTGTTCTGGTTTTTCTTTCTTGGCTGAATCAGGAATAATAATGCCTGAAGCTGAAACAGTCCCTAATTCCTCATCGGTGAGTGGACGAACAATCACTCGGTCTCCAAGCGGCTTAATCGGGCTAGCGTTAGTTTTGTCTGTACTCATAAGTATATTAATTTAAGAACTCTAAATACTTTTTAATTGCTTTATATTTTCAAGTGCGACTGCAAAATCAGCCGATATTACCTCCGTCGCGCGCTCATTATACGACAGCTAGATTTGGTGTCAAAATGTTTGTTTAAATAAGATTTCTTTACCTGGTAGATGCAAAAAATACCTATTGCTATTTGTATGAGTAATGTTATAAACATGCTCGGATTAGCACAACCCAAAGACTGGAGAAATAGAAATGAGTTCCGAATCCTTCGCTACACTAACCATTGGCGATGATGTGGTAATCGCATACAAGCACGGTTCAGTCATCATGACCACGGAATTATGTAGTCAGTTGTACAAACTGATTCACCCAGAATTATTCAAAACCAAGGGCCACTTGGCAAACTGGGGACGCACTATAAAGAAAGCAAAGGCAACAGAGCCGGCTGAACACTTTCATGAGCCCCTGAATCTTTTGAGGAGCCGACAAAATTGCAAACACTCAATCTATGCTCTTGTTTTTCATCCTGATGAAGGAAGGATTAAGATAACTCCTTACATGCTTCCGTCATAAAAGTGCGTGGCAGCCTCCGGCTGCCACGCACTTTCCTTACCAATTTTCACCAAATACTCTTGCCTCCTTCCCTACTTTCTGCTACTATCACTCGGCATGAATATTATCGAATCAGTGCTTCCAGCACTGCCATACATCCAGATAATCCTCTCCATCTTACTCGTAGCAGCAATCCTTTTGCAGCAGCGTGGTTCTAGTTTGGGTGGTGCGTTTGGAGGTGACAACTTCAGTTCAGCTTTTCACAAGCGTCGCGGCGCTGAGCTTTTCTTGTTCAAGTTCTCAATTGGTATCTCAATTCTTTTTGTGATCTCAGCCTTTCTTAATATCTTGGCTTAATTCCAAAATTAGTACCGTTGCTAACAAACGCTCTTACTTAAAAGTAAGCGAAATTTTGTGTTGTTCTAAATATACTTACCCTTTAAAATATGAAACCATCTCCTCAATCGTCACCGCGATTATTAGACCGTTTTTTTGGTCTAGTTGAAACCGCTCGAGGCAGCGACAGATTACTACTGAGAATCGCGTTCTTTTCCTTTATTGGTGCTTTGATTTGGGTTTTCTTCTCCATCAATCAGCAACACTCAGCTCTCACTGCCATCCGGGGCGGCTCCATTACTGAAGGAATCATCGGCACCCCAAGATTTGTAAACCCGGCTCTCGCTATCACTCGAGCCGACCAGGACGTAGTCGCTCTTATATATAGAGGTTTAATGAGGATCAATTCTGACGGTACCTTAGTCAATGACTTAGCTGAATCAATCACCACTTCCGCAGACGGACTGACATACAGCATAGTTCTCAAGAAAAACCTTCAATTTCACGACGGCACACCACTGACTGCCAGAGATGTTGTTTTTACAATCCAACTAATCCAAAACCCAGACCTTAAAAGTCCCCTGCGCGGAAACTGGACTGATGTGACTGTAGAAGAAGTGAATGAATACGAACTAAATGTTCACCTCACTGATGCCTACGCACCCTTCATCGAAAACTTTACTCTAGGTGTTATGCCGGCGCACGTGTGGAGCAATCTTCCGATTGAACAGCTGCCATTTAGCCAGCTAAACACCGAACCGATCGGTTCTGGCCCATTTTCAATCTCTGCTGCAAAACGTGACACATCAGGAATCATAAACCACTACTCACTTTCTGCTTTTCGTGACAATGAAGCAAACCCTAAGATCGATTCACTGGAACTAGCTTTCTTTCAAAACGAAAACACTTTAATTGATGCTCTAAATAGCGGTGACGTGGACTCGTCAGCTTACGTTTCTGTAGAAAATGTATCTAGGGTCAACTCATCTGTTTTTCAACTAATTGAAAAACCTTTACCACGTTCTTTTGGCATATTCTTTAATCAAAATAAATCCTCAGCTCTTCGTGACCCAGCGGCACGAAAAGCATTGACAGCTGCTATAGATCGGGATGCACTGATAGATAAAACTTTGTTTGGTTATGGTATCCCCATTGAAGGCCCTACCGCGCTCAATCAGCATGAGCTAGAATCAAAAGACAGCACAAGCACCAGACAAGAGACTGCAATCGAAATCCTTAAAAAAGGTGGTTGGGGAAAGAACAATAACGGCCAGTGGGAAAAACAAATCTCCGGTGGACCAGTCACCCTCAGTGTCACAATCCGAACCAGTAATGTCCCTCTATTCGAGTCTCTTTCTGACGTAATTGTCGAACAATGGGAAGCAATTGATGTAGAAGTAATAACCGAGCAATTCGAACAAACTGGACTTATTCAGTCAGTTATAAGACCCAGAGATTTTCAAGCCTTGCTGTTTGGCTTAGAGATGAATCGTACCTATGACCTATATCCATTCTGGCATTCATCACAGCAAGATGACCCAGGATTGAACATCGCACAGTACACAAACGTCACCGTAGATGCATTGCTGGAGAAGGCACGGATTGAACAAGATGAAGCAGTGAGAAAAGATACGTTAATTAAGGCCGGAAATATAATCAGAGACGAACAGCCAGCCATCTTCCTTTTCCAGCCAAGCCTTACTTACCTTGTAAGCAAAGACGTAACCGTAGCAGACCTGACCAACATTGGCAGACCAGCAGACAGATTTAGCAATATTGAAGAATGGCACACAGAAAGCGACTCACTATGGCCAATGTTCCGAAAAGACATGTAATTGAAAATAAATTTATAATTCCGAAAATATGAACCCAACAGAAAATACACAAAATAATAACGGCCCCCGGCCACAGCGAACCCGACCAGCTCGACGCTACCACGCTGGAAAACGCCCTCACGCGACTGGTACAGGTACAAACAACCGCACACAAGGCGGCCAGAGCAATTCTCACGCCCGACCAAATCAGCGACCCAATCGACCACACGCTAAGCCAACCGGAAAGCCGGGAGCTAAGCCTGCACGTCGAAACAACCGCAACCGACGCAACAACCAACAGCGTCGTCGCTCAAATTCATCACCAGCATTGGCTCACCGCCTAAATGTTACTGATGACAAGATGCCAAAGATTCCAGAAATACTAGATGAGGACACAGTTCGTATTATTCCAGTTTCTGGAGTAGAAGAAATTGGTCGTAACATGAATATTATTGAGACCAAAGATGACATCATTGTTATCGACGCTGGTTTTCAATTTGTGAACGAAGAAAGTAATGCGCCAGGTATCAACTACATTCTTCCAAACACTCAGTACCTTGAGGAAAGAAAGCACAAGATTCGCGCTCTCGTTATTACTCATGGTCACCTCGACCATATCGGAGGAATTCCGTTTATTATGGAGCGAATTGGTAACCCACCAATCTACACCCAGTACCTCACCTCATTGATGATTCTCAAGCGACAAGAAGAGTTCCCACACATGGATCCAGTCGCAATCAACGTAATCAAGGAAGGTGAATCATTCACAGTTGGAAAAACAAAAGTGAAAACCTTCCCTGTTACCCACTCTATTCCTGACGCTATGGGAGTATCAGTTGAAACAAAGCATGGAGATGTGGTTGTTACTGGTGACATCAAGCTTATCAATGAAGGCGGTGTCGTAGTGGTAGAAGAAAGAGAATCATGGGAAAAGGTTGGATTGAACAAAAACCTCGCCCTCTTGTGTGACTCAACCAACGCAGACCGTGAAGGATTTTCTGCATCTGAAAACAGAGTATTTAAAACACTTGAAGAAATCATCAAGGCAGCTACGGGACGCTTGATCGTGGGTACTTTTGCATCACAATTTGACCGACTTACGAACATCGTGAGAGTTTGTGAAGAACAGGGCAAGAAAGTGGTACTAGAAGGCCGAAGCATCAAGACCAACATCGATATTGCTATCCAAGCCAAGCTAATGGAAGTTAAGCCAAACACCTTCATCAACGCTGGTGACATGGGCGACTACCCAGCTGACAAAATTGTAATTCTTACCACGGGTGCGCAGGGTGAAAAATTCGCCGCCCTAATGAGAATGGCGACAGACAAACATAAGTTCATAACTCTAAACGAGCGAGATACAGTAGTTCTGTCATCTTCAATTATTCCTGGTAACGAAGTAGCAGTTCAGATTCTTAAAGATAATATTTACCGCAAGAACGTGAAAGTTATCAACTACAAGGGATCGCACGTTCACTCATCCGGACACGGTAACGCTGGAGAACTAGTTTGGGTACATCAGGCAGTTAAGCCAAAATTCCTTGTGCCAGTTCACGGGCACCACTTCCACCTAAAGAGTCACATGTACGCTGCGGTTGAAAACGGTTTCCCTCGGGAAAATATCGCTGTACCAGACAACGGAACTATCATTGATATTACTAACGGAACAGAGATGAAAGTTCAGCCAATGACTATTCCGACTGAGCTTCTGATGGTAGACGGCTTCACAGTTGGAACCAGACAAGAAGTGGTACTTCGAGATAGACTGAGTCTTTCTGAAGACGGAATGTTTGTCATCATTGCAACCGTAAACACAAAGAACGGAAAGCTTCGCAAGTCACCTGATATTATTTCCCGAGGCTTTATCTACCTACGCGAAAATCAGCAACTACTTTCTGAAGCTCGAGTTTTGATTAAGCGTACTGTTGAGAAGCACACTGAAAATATGCACCCTCTAGACTTAGAGTTTGTAAAAGATGAACTAACGGATGTCGTTAGTGGATTCCTAATGCAAAAGACACAGAAGAGCCCAATGGTGATTCCAGTGTTGATTGGAATTTAGTGAGTTTTAAAAAAGCCGGCCCCGAAGGGGCCGGCCTTTTTAAAACCTCAACTGTTCATAGCCGCCAGAAACTTCGTTTCTGGCGGCTATAATGTGTCTACTATGCCAAAAGCCTCACACAGTTTAGGTCTTCGACAAAAACCAAAACGACACCTAATCCCAATCTACGCCGCAACCTTACTTCTAATTTTCCACGCGTTCATCGTGGCTTACATCAACTCTTCATTTTTGGAGCAGTTTATCCCAGCCGCAGCGGTCGGAACAATCTACACCGTCGGCTCAGCTTTGAGTGTAATAATATTCTTATTCATATCGAGAGTGTTACATAAAGTAGGCAATTTCAAACTAACCCTCGCACTGCTGATTCTAGACTTACTAGCAGTCAGCGGCATGGCCTTCGCTGAGAGCCTGAGAGTAGCCATACCTCTTTTCTTAGTTCATTTGATTTCTGTCCCACTAATTGTCTTCAATCTAGATGTCTTCATGGAAGAGCAGATTGGCAACAACGAAACCAGCACAGGTAGCAGGAGAGGCTTATTATTGACCCTATCAAGCTTGATTGGTGCCATATCACCGCTTGCTAGCAGTTTCCTCATCGACAATGCCTCAGGAAGCTTCACGGATGCTTACATGCTAAGTGCTATTACTCTGATACCAATTATTGTCATACTAGTATTTTTCTTTAAGGATTTTTCCGACCCTGAGTACGACGAGATTGATCTTTTTTCTGCCATCAGAACTTTTTGGGAACAAAGCAACATCAGATATGTATTTCTCGCCAGCTTTAGCCTTCAGATGTTTTTCATGGCCATGGTGGTATATGCGCCACTGTACCTCACAGGAACAATCGGATTGAGCTGGGCTGAGTTTGGTATCGTAATGTTTTTTGCCCAGCTGGCTTATGTATTTCTTGAGTACCCCATCGGAATCATTGCCGACAATTACATCGGTGAAAAAGAAATGATGGGATTTGGGTTTTTAATAATTGCTATTTCAACTTCGTGGATTGCGTTCATTACCGTGCCGAGTGTCATGATTTGGTCTATCGTAATGTTTATTACCAGAGTCGGCGCCAGCTTTGTCGAAGCTACCACTGAGAGTTACTTCTTTAAACAAACAAAAAGTAGTGACGCTCAAATCATCAGCTTCTTCCGAATCACTCGACCTCTAGCATACGTCCTTGGAGCCATGATTGCCTCACTATCACTCCTCTACTTACCA
>JAGQMJ010000027.1 GCA_020428685.1 Candidatus Kaiserbacteria bacterium | reverse complement strand
TACAAGTTAGGTCATAGTTTGCATCAATAATTATGCCGATATCAGCTGTTTCACCACTTCTAATAATGGCTGGATTTGGAATTGTATTCATTGTTATTTTTGGCAAAAGTAGACAGATGGTTCCATTCCAGCGACTAGTTGGCGCACAAGTGACACTAGAATCTGCAGTCCTCTCGAAAGTTCCACCGCCATCTCGCAAGAAGAATGTTTTATCTATATAGCTAACTGCTCGGGCAACAGATCCAGACACAGCAGTACTAAATTGTGTCGAGCCTTGCAAGACACTTGGAGTACCCAAGAAATCACTAGCTGTCCATGCCACAGTACTATTACATGAACCAAGTCCAACCGGTATCACACAAGGTGAAGCGGTTATATTTCCAGTCGGAACAAGCACTGTTTCTGTATCTGTTGTTACTCCTCCAGGACCAGTACAAGTAAGTGAGTACGCAGTATTTGATGAAGGACTATATGACTCTGTTCCTCCTACAACTGCTTTTGAGCCAAACCAACCAACACCTCCACTAGCAGTACAGCTATCAGCCCCTGAAACAGTCCAGGTTAGATTTGTACTTGCGCCAGGATTAATGTGTGATGGTGAAGACGTTAGATTTACCACTGGAGGATTAATACTTACAACAACACTATCACTTGCAGACCCTCCTGGACCATAACAGACTAAATCATAATTAGTTGCAGTAACTGGATTTACAGCCTCACTACTGCCGATATTTGATTTGGTTCCAGACCAACCACCACTTGCCAAACAGCTATATGCATTGGTCACGACCCAATTCAAGGTAGTTGGGTTAAATGCATCAACTGGATTAGGTGTAGCCGTCAAACTTAAGGTGGGTGCGGGAGCTCCTGACACAAACCTGTCGCAAAGAACGGTCCCGTCAGCTCTTCTTAAGCTGAAAACAGAACCTCCTGGAGGAATCAGGATACCCTGAGAACCATTCTGCGGATAATTACCCAAAGAAGTACCATCTTGGAAGAGATTTATGGTTCCTGTGTTTGTATTCCAGTTAATTGTCTTAGTGCAGGTAGTTACGCCACTGCAGACAGTTTCTCCTAAGCTACACTGACAATCCCCTGCAAAGTGATTAGTTGGAGGATTACTCTCACAGCTAGCAGGCACCATCGAGCCGATGATTCCATCCTCAGACGAATGCTCTATAAACGCTAACTCAGAAGTATACGGACTTGATTCTGAAGTAACCAAAAAAGCAGCGCCCATGATGGCCAGAGTAGTTAGAAGGATAAATGCACCTACTAAAGGAAAAAAAGATTTTGGAGGAAGTTTTTTTATGATGGAATCCATAAGCAAATATAATTAATAATTCTTACTAAGCTAAAGTTATTACTAATACTATCACGCAAAACAGCGTTTTATGACACATTCATACCATGTATAGTCGGGGACAATTATTCTGTTAGCTTTAGATTATTATCTATCGACGTCATCATTGCTGACAACCCAGTCTGGTAGATACGCGGATCATTTCCTGGATAAGCCCTCCCCCAATCTTCCTCAGACATACGCTCAACTATTGCCTTAGCGTCTAAAAACGCCTGCCTTGCTTCATCTTTTCTATTTAAGTTAAGTAGAATTGTTCCGTAAGTATTCTTTACCCAAGGATTCAAAACGTTTGAGACTGGTTCGATAGTTTCAAGCGCCCCATCAATATCTCCAATTCTAAACTGCAGCCAGGCCTTATCATTGCGAGCGGCCCAAGAATTTGGATTAACCTCAATGAACTCAGAGAAAGCTTCTATTGCTTCTAGTTCTCTATCCATATAGCCCAAAGTCAGTCCCAATATATAGTATGTGCGATAGTTGTCTGGATATTTCTCCAGCTCCAACCTGGCTTCTTTCAAAGCTTCTTCCATATCACCTTTAATAAAATAAGTTCGAGACAGCTGATAGTGAGCAAATTCTTTTTCATTACCAAGCAGTGGATATGAAGCATAGATGTAAAAACGTTGAGCCAAATTTACATTGTACAAACTAGGCACCCTTCCAAAAAATACGTCTCCCAATTTAAGGTGATTGCCAGGCGACAGAACCACTAAAAGGAGAACTACCGCAGTGAAAATTGCAACAAAATAGACAAAAAACTTTCTGCAATTCATACTGAGTAAATAATTACACATCTTCATTTTTCTTTAGACAAAAGATCTCATTAGCAAATGTCGGTAAGAATAATCTCTTCGATTTATCATCGTACACTACTTTATTTGTAATTCTTTCTACAGCCTGAAACACAGCCGTATTTTCTCCAGTAAGTGGATCGAGCTCATACATTCGAGCATCATTTGAGCCAATTATTATTTTACCCTCAACCACTTCCGGACTAGCAAAAATTCTCGCACTGGTCGCAAACTCCCACTCTAACAAACCAGACTTTAGGTTTATACAATAAACCTTCTTATCGAGCGATGCCACATAAACTTTTCCGTCATACACCAATGGCGTGGAATAAATAGCTTCTCCGGTTTTGAACCTATATCTAAGTTTTCCTGTTGTAATATCTAGTGCATAAAGATAAGAATCATGCGACCCAAACAGAACCAGCCCTTCCTTATCAGAGAACACTACTGATTCTTTTACTTCTCCTTCCGTCTTAAACTCCCAAATCACATCACCCTTCTTTGCACCCAGACCGTACACAGAATTGTTATTTGAACCACAAACAACAATGTCATACTTATCGGAGTAACCAGGAGAGGCGTGTATGTGTTTCTCAGTAGTGATGTCCCATATTTTTTTACCAGTATCTAAATCTAAAGCAGCTACTCCTCCCTGCTTATTAAAGAGTCCGAACTCCAAGCCTATATATATGTGATTATGCTTTTTTGAAACACAAGGTGAGGAACCAATCCAATCAGCCTCCATAAAAACCCATTCTTTCTTCCCTGTCTCAGAATTGAGAGCATAGAAATTTCCATCATAAGCGCCAAAATAAACCTTATCCTTAAAAACAAGGGGGGATGAAAATATATACTTACCTAGAGCATGAAAACCAACCTTGTACTTCCATACAACACTTCCATCATTTTTATTGAGAGCCCAAAAGTTACCTGAATCACTACCGAAGTACAACCTCTTATCATCTATAGCTGGTGCCGATTTTGGAACAACATAAAAAAAGTTTGGGTTTTCACTTTTAAAGTACCAATCTATTTCGTAAGGCATAGGAGTCTGTTTATGCTCTTTTGGCAGTAAATTTTTAACTTTAAGAGATTCAGAAAAATCATCTAAACAAAATACAGACACTATCTTTATTCCTTTGGAATGAAGATGTTCGTAATATGATTCATCTCTAAAGCGGAGGATCACAAAAACAGTATCTACTTTCTTTCCCATAGACTCTAGCACCTCAATCTGGCGCATAAAACTATTACCAGAATTGATAATGTCATCTACCAATACTATCTTCTCTTCACCCACACTCCCTTCCACCATTTTTAAAAGACCCTGTTTTTTTCTAGATTTTCTGATGAAAAATGAATTAATATTTTCTCCTCTTTTATAAAGAGAAAAAGTAATGCCAGTAGCTAACGGTATGCCGGCCACTTCGAGACATCCAACCTGAAGAGGTAACTTATTCTTAAAATAAGTCAAAAAGATATCTCCAATACCATCCAAAACATCAGCTCGTAGTAATATACGACGAAAGTCAAACAACCAACCGCTTTCAGTACCAACAGAAGTTAAAATAGTTTCCTTATCAGAAACAACAAAAACCTCTTGCTCGATTAGTTTCTGTAGTAATATTTTTGGATCATCTTTCATTCCGATATAATAACCTATATTTATGAAACCAAAACAAATGGCTACAACAACACAAGAAGACCAGCTTTTACGCAACCAAATATTTAGCAATAAAACTGAGCAAAAATTTTTAGCCTGGTATCGAAATTTTTTTTCAGTTAAGGAAATTGAGGGGAATCTTACACTACAATGGTCGTTTGGAGCTATTCTCTTGACCTACTTAATTGGTTTTGGCACCTGGGTTTCAAGCACAATTACAACCACTGAATCTTTTATAAAAAATAGTTATATTTGTTGGCCACACTTCCAAACTTGCGGTGAATATTATTTCTTATCGAATCTTCCCTATGGCTACTCACAAGCTGCATTTTTTTCATTATTGTTAGGAATAATTACTCTCATTGCGTTTTTGATGTCTAAGAAAGACTGGGTGCTAGCACACATGCTTATGCTATTGCTCCTAGTTTTTAAAATAACTTTTGTATTTTTTATAACTTTTGGAATAGGGGGGAACTTTGACTATTTCGATATTATTTTTAGTATAGTGATCCTTATCTTTCCTCACAAACTCTTTTTTCTGAAACTTTCATTTGTAGTCATGTACTTTCTAGCGGCTACAATAAAACTTGATGATGGTTGGGTTCTGGGCACATACTTTACCTCACTACAAACAGGTCTTCCTTTGTTCCCTGATAATTTAACACCACTTTTCACAAACCTGGTTATTTTCATGCAAATAGTAGGAAGCTGGTTCCTACTTAGCTCAAACAAAATTTTACAACGCTTAGCTTTGTTCTATTTCTTATGTTTTCATTTTTACTCTGGAATTATAGTCTATTATCGTTACCTTTTATCCACCATTCCAATTCTACTAATTATTTTTGGGCCACATTACAAATTTAGTAAAGTTCCCTTAGACAAAAAATCTATTGCCGGGTGGACATTAATTGCAATTATGTTTTTTATGCAATCAATACCCCTTATGATTGAAGGCGATCATAGAATGACTTTGGAAGGAAACAGGTATGGACTATATATGTTTGAAGCCAATCATCAGTGCATATCAAACTACAAAATAGAGTTATCAAATGGAGATGTAATCGAAAACGAAAAACAATCCGCTAGCGCCCGCGGTAGATGTGACCCCTACAAAAGTTGGTTTAAATTTAAGCAGATGTGTATTAGACATAAAAATATAAGCAGGATCTCATGGCAATTTAACCATTCTATAAACGGTGGTCCTTTTTACCAAATTGTGGACACACCCAATGTCTGTGAACTTGAATACAATACATTTAGTCATAACAAGTGGATTAAAACCTCTTATGATAAACCAGCTGTTATAGGTTATCCAGTTAAAAATATATATTATTAAGTGAATAATATGGATTATAAAATAATCACTCTAAAAGACCTTGAGGGTAACGATCAAATAAGTTTGTCCGGTTTACAAAACTGGCTTCACCCTCACTCTGAATCAATAATACTGTTTTGGTGGACACTATGGATACTTACGTTACTTTTTTTGCTAATTAAGTTTATAATAAAACCAGTAATTAATAACCTAATGGAATAGTCATTACAGTAAATAAATTATGAACACAAATATTAAAAAAATAATTAAGTTAGCAGTATACGGATTTGTTTTAGTTACAGCTACTGCAATAGCGCTAATTCCATTTTTAAAAAAGAAAGAATTCACCTCTGACTATTCTCCCCAGATACGCAATGCAAATGCTGATATACCTCCAATCCCACCAGTGACAAGCGGTCCTGGAACCTGGTGTGGTCTACCAATTTGTGGTGATGGTGACGCGGATGACGGGGGTGGGATTTAAAAAATATAAGTATTATTATGCATAGCAAATTAATTTATATTGGTGCCATCATACTAGTTGTAACAGCCTCAGTTTTTTCTATCTTTATTTACGAATATTTAAATAGAGACATTATAATATCCGAAGAAACAGAAATAGGCCCTGATGGTTTGCCAGTCAACCTCTACGACCTCGCCCCCAATCACGTTGCTGTTTTAGCAGAAAGTGAAACTGACCCTGAAAAAAAGGCGATTTACCTTTTAAGAGAAGCTGATTTAATCAAGCGACTTGAGCCAAGCAATATAGAAGCTATTGTTGCTGGCTATAAGGATGTATACGACGACGATACTGTGTCTGATTTAAACAAGGCCCTAGCTTTATTTAAAATATCTCAACAAGCTAACGGTTATAATCGTTTTGATGTACTAGATAATTTCATCGAGCAAGATATTTCAAACTTAACTGCAGGAGAGAAGAATTATTTAATGAATCAAAAAATATACCAAACTTATCCTATCGGTATAGTAGGCATAGATTTAATGATTCATGAAATAATTAGAGGCGATGAATACGACTTAGGGGAGGTGTACATAAAGACTAAAGAGACATTAAAAAGTGATGTGGCCAGCTATGCAAACGATAGACTATTCGCCAATCTTATTCCAGATCTATACATGCATGCAGCAGTACTATTCTCCCTTATAGATGAACAAAGCGTGGATGGCAGCTTCGTAAGTAGTAAAGAAATACTCTGGATGTTAGATGAAGGAGAAAGATCATGTGATAAATATGAAAATGTACAAAGAAATTGTACTACGAGAGATTTTATCAAAATGTCTAGAATAGACTACTTACTAAAACTAGGAATGATTGATGAAGCACAAGAAGCTGTCGACACTATGTTTGAAAAAAGGCTTCAACCGATGATTATCTCATACATCACAAATTACGATGGTTTGAATCTTGGCCGTTACAAGTATATTGAAAGTAATCTCGAAATTAAAAATAAAATAATTTCAGAAATGAATAAACTGGAGAGTTAGTTTGACTATAATTAGCACTAAACAACCCTAAACTAGTTATAAGTAAAAAGCCACCGAACTAAAGTCCGGTGGCTTTGGTTCACCCTATACGGATGGAAGTCTCACCCGCTTAAGCGGGCACTGGTGGCAGTGTTTACTTTCATGACAATACTCTACCGTGATTGTTTACCTAGATGATATGTTGGAGTCACTTTATGACTAAAGATTTCCGTTTATGGTTTAAGAAGTACGACGTTGCATTCAAACGTACTCTCCGGCTGAAGCCGGAGGTTTTTAGTTACAAAAAAAGCCGGTCAGGTGACTCGGCTTTGTTTTCATGCCTCGTGAGGCATATTAATTATAAGATGGTGTTTAACTAGCAGCCATCACAGCTGGTGCGATGTGCATATAGGCTAGCATACCTACCGTGGCCAAACTGAGGCACTGGACCATCCAGCTATTCTCAGTTTGAAACGTCATCTTGTTTGGTTCTAAGTTTTGCATAAAACTTTTGAATTAAAAGAACAATTTAAAGAACAATTTCTAAACTTCTCTTCATCGTCTCTACCTTCTTGAGGTCACTTTGTTTCTTACAAAGCTCAGTGGCCTTACAACAGAGAAAGGCGAACCCTTAGCGGGTTCGCCTCCTGTTGTCCTTACATTATGTTCTTTTTATTTAATTACACAACCCCACCCTGAGGATAACTGTGGATAACATAAAGCCCCGCCGAAGGCGGGGCTTTATGTGTTTGGCAAACAGATTGCCAGCTGTACGGAGCGCGACAACACTCTGTAGAAAATGATGCTGAGCTCCGTTGCTCAAGCTACTACCGAACGGTACTCGATAATGAAAAGCATATGCTGTTTCATTTTCGAGCGAGTGTCGGCAGCAAGACAAGCGTCAGCTTGGCTTACATCATTTTCACGTCAATGTTGACTCCTGATGGGAGCGAGAGGTTTGTGAGAGCCTCTACCACTTTTGGACTCGGATTGAGAATGTCGATAACTCGTTTGTGAGTTCGCATTTCAAACTGTTCTCGCGCGTCCTTGTGCACGAAAGTTGAACGATTCACTGTGTACTTCTTGATTTCTGTCGGAAGCGGAATCGGCCCAACTACTTTAGCGTCGAAACGCATCGCAGTGTCGATAATCTGCTTTACTGATGTATCGAGAATCTTGTGCTCGTAAGCACGAACTCGAATACGAAGCTTATTTATCGCCGCTGCTGATTTGTCGTTTGTTGATGTAGTGTCTGTAGCCATAATTTGGTGTGATTAATTATTGTGCTTACGCAACAATCTTTGTTACAACACCAGCACCTACAGTCTTTCCACCTTCACGAATCGCAAAGTTTGTTTGCTCTTCCATCGCAACTGGAGCTACCAACTTCACTTTGAAAGTTGCTGTGTCTCCTGGCATAACCATTTCTGTACCTTCTGCCAATGTTACGTCTCCTGTTACGTCAGTAGTTCGAACATAGAACTGTGGCTTGTAACCTGAGAAGAATGGAGTGTGACGTCCTCCTTCATCCTTTGAAAGTACGTATACTTCAGCCTCGAATTCTGTGTGAGGAGTTACTGAACCCTTCGCAGCTAGAACCTGACCTCGGTGTACATCTTCCTTCTTTGTACCTCGTAATAGAATACCAGCGTTGTCTCCAGCCTGAGCCTTATCCAACTGCTTGTTAAACATTTCTACTCCAGTAACTGTTGTTGTAACAGTTGGCTTGATACCAACGATTTCAATTTCTTCACCTACCTTTACAGCACCTCGTTCAACTCGACCTGTAACCACTGTTCCTCGTCCTTCGATTGAGAAGATGTCCTCAACTGGCATTAGGAATGGCTTGTCTAGATCTCGTTCTGGTGTTGGGAAGTAAGTATCCATTGAATCAACCAATTCAAGAATCTTAGCTTGGTATTCAGCGTCTCCTTCCAACGCCTTAAGGGCAGAGCCGTGAATAATTGGAGCGTTTTCTCCGTCAAATCCACCCTTTGTTAACATTTCTCGAAGTTCTTCTTCAACGAGCATAAGCATTTCTTCGTCGTCTACCATGTCACACTTGTTTAGGAAAACAAGCATCTTTGGTACACCAACCTGCTTTGCAAGTAGAACGTGCTCACGTGTTTGTGGCATCGCTCCATCTGTAGCAGCAACCACTAGAACAGCACCGTCCATCTGGGCAGCACCAGTAATCATGTTCTTGATGTAGTCGGCGTGACCTGGCGCATCGATGTGTGCGTAGTGTCGATTTGGAGTTTCGTACTCTGAGTGTGAAAGCGAAATAGTGATTCCACGTGCTTTTTCTTCTGGTGCCTTGTCGATATCTTCAACAGCCTTAACGTTTGCTGTGTAACCCTTATCCTCACTAGCCTTTAGAGTAGTTAGGATAGCCGCAGTCAAAGTAGTCTTACCGTGGTCAACGTGACCAATAGTACCTACGTTGATGTGCGCCTTTGAGCGATCAAAATCTGCCATAAATAAATACTTAATTTAGTATAAATAATAATTTACCGCACACAATCGCTTCAGAAAAAAGCGTGGGTCCGGTGTGCAATCAGGACGGCGCGAGAACGCCGCGTCTTGGTTGAACACCAGAAAACGTGTGAAAGAGCAATATATTTTCGCTCCACTTACAGGTTGCCCTGTATGCGGTCTCAGCATGTTATCAGAGTCGAGATTTTTTGCAAGCAAAAGATAGCCTCCGATTGCATATATATTTAAACTATATTAATGTAAAAATAGATGCACCCACCACAACTGGAGAACTGTCATGGATTCCAATAAAAAATCCAGCACTTACCTCATCATTTGTATCTGGACCATCCCGGCCTTGCTTACCTTTTGGCTTGGAGACTCTACCTTGGCCATGGTTGTCGCAACCATCTGGCTAATCGGGCCACCATTATTACTGATATGGATGATAGCCATCATTCTCAACCATCCAGGCGAGACTTTTTCAAAGGAGCACATCTTATATCGTATTTTGTACAAAGTACGAGATAACCGACCAAAATCAATAGATATCTGCAGCTTGCCTGAGGACATGATTTTTGCCGCCATAGCAAATATCGCAGCAATAATCATCAGTATCATAATTTTTTGCTGGGGAATCCTCAATGCAAAGAAATATTCTGCCGACGAGCCCGTTCCAGGACAACTTCTATACGATTATGACAAGTGGCCACTAGTGATCAAAGGGAGACGAATAACGCCAATTTGGTTTCTTATGGTAGGCATGGTGATATGGGTGATACTAAGCTACGGCGAGACTCCTCTGCTATGGCTGAGTACCGTAGATACCGCCAACCTGCCGAACGAACTCATTCTTGTAGCGAGTGTCGCTTTTGCCATTGTCGCATACAAAGCAGCCAATAAATATTTGGCTAAGCTTGGCAAAGCCTGGTCAGAAGTGTCGCGTTCTTACAAGGAAAAATATTGCTTACGGAAGGCCGTAAAGTGATAAAAGCGCCGCAGACTTCGTCTGCGGCGCTTTTTAAA
>JAGQMJ010000026.1 GCA_020428685.1 Candidatus Kaiserbacteria bacterium | reverse complement strand
TATTATTTGTATCATCCCAGAACAAATTAGTATTATCCTGAGTAACTGCAGAACCTGAAGTAAAAAGAAGCGAACCTGCCGTGTAAGATCCTGGTGTGTCAGATAAGCCCAAGAAGGAGCTCACACCACCTAGACCCAAGGTAGAAGTTGCCACCCACTCTACACCAGATCCCGTAGTCTGAAGTATCTGTCCAGTAGTACCCAGCGTAGCGTTGTTATCGTAAATACCCCCTGTAAGAGCTATATCGCCAGCTACTGACAGCTTTGCGTATGGTGAAGTAGTGCCAATACCAACGTTGCCGTTACCGTCAATTCTAAATCTTTCAGTAGAATTTGTGCCCATTCTGATGTAATCAGTTGACGCACTAGTTCCTGACCCTTGCAAAAAGGTACTACTAGTCCCCCAGTTTATACCAGTTGTATTTCCGGCTATGTAACCACCAACAAAGTAACCGTAACCCTTGGAATACAATGCATTTGCACCAAGCCAGGTCGCGGCCGCAATCTCAGCCTCAGTATAACCAATAGAAACGACTCCTGAAGTAACGCCTGTACCTGTTTTTGTGCCCGGCATCAAAAATATACTCCCTCCGTCATTATTGCCTCCAGAGCCAGCATTTTGTGCTGACAATATAATTGATTTACCATCCTCGTTAGAAGCTGCTGTACCTCCATAAATATTTAACAAACCGTTTGGTGTGCTGGTACCAATCCCGACGTTTCCCCCATCAGTCACTGTAAAGACTTCAGTGCCGCCGTCAAGTAAATTGAAAATATCGCCTGAGCCAGACTGGTTGATAGTTAGGAGAGTAGAAGCTGATGTAGCAGCCATGGTGTCGGCATCATCTGAACGCAAGAAGCTAGACGAAGCCACTCCACCTAATTTGAAAGATTCAAAAGCGGCTGGCACTGTACCGAGAGGCTTGCGGGGGGACATTTCTCCATCCCATGCCGCAGCTCCAGTACCACCTATCTCCACTCCGAGGAAAAGCGGCTGATTGAAATCAACACTAGTGAGCGGAGATGTGGAGCCTAGCATGACACTAAAGAGTCCGTTGGTTACCTGCACTTGGTCAGCACCTGTCAGGGACTCTGTCCAAATTGCTGAAGTCGTAGCCTGCGAAGTGCTCTGCAACAACCAAAAACGGATATTGTAAGTACCATTTGCCACCGCTACTCCTGAAGCATCGGTTAGCTTTCCTTGGTAGTTGATAGTTGGCGCCGGCTGTGCAACTACTTCGGGAACCAAAGTCAAGAAAACACCGCTCACGGTAAAGCAAAGTATCAAAGCTGTGATGTATTGCTTAATTCTCATAAGTTTCACTATTAGCTACCGGCACTACCACAAAAGGAATACTCCTGTCCGACCTTACTCCGTTTTCATCCACCAAGTACGCAACCCGCTCTCCGCTCGACAATGTTTCAAACACCACTTCATCTGAAAACATTTCAGAGAAGCCGTCGCCATCAACATTTTTGTTTGGCAGCAAGAGCATCCCTTCATTTGAGATTGTGAGAGATTTAATTTCTGGAGAGAAGCTTGCTGTGTGCGCACCATCCAAATTTAAATCAGACTCTTCAGAAAGTTTCACCACTTCATCGGAAGACAAGGTGACTGATCGATTGGTATGGACCGCCACTGGAGTCGTAGCGCTCTGAGTATAAGAAGGATTGGCTAGATTGAACAAGTAATCAAAAGTGAAGCCAGACATCAAGCCAAAACATAAAACCAGTGAGGCAAAAATCACTGACTTCTTATGCAAGACTTCTTCTCGAGCAGACAACTTACTCCTGGACTTCTCGACAGCCTCACGGATCTCAAGTTCGTTTCTGCGCTCCTCACTCAACTGCTTCTTTCGAATCTCGGATTCCAATTTTGAAATTTCTGAGTAACTCTTCAAAGAATCCAAATCGATAAACCACTGTCTGCCGATGTTGGTCGCGACAATTTTTTTCTCTCTGGCCAGTCTAGTGATGTAATCTCGTGAGTATGAAACAGAAGAAATTGCATCTTTGATGGGATGCAATTTTTTTCCATTTATCTCCAGAGTGCTTGTCATACGATTTAACTTTAATTATAAAGCCAAATCATTTTTTTTTATGACTAGGGTGTGTATAAAAAATCAACTTAGTGAGCTTGAAAAACTGCCAGCAAATTTGCTACCTGCATGACAATTTTCGAATCCAAAATCGAGTCAGAAACGATGACTATCGAACTGGCAGAAAAAATTGCGACGACAAACAAAATAGCCACAAAGGTTGTTATTAGCGGTGAGAATGTCACTAGAGCTGATTGGCTGTTTTTTACCCCTTGCACCTGATTTAGGGTAGATGGAGTAAAGCTAACGCTCGATACAGGCTTTATTGCTCCTGACGATGGCTTGCTCGGGCTTACCAGCCTAGTGGCTGCATGTCTGTTTTTAAAAACCTTTATTCCCTCTTCTTCTCGCTCAGAATCCTTAATCACCTTAACGCTGAGTTTTTTGTTTGGGCTTTTTTTAATAGCTTTCTCAGTATCAATATTTTCTCGCTTATCAGATATATCTTTATTATTAGGCTCTTTTTCAGCATCCAGCTGAGATACAGCGTCTGGGTATGTAGTAACCTTTAGCTTGCCTGAAAGAGAAACCTCAGGTAGTTCATCTGCCTTAAAAGAGAATTCCTTGGACTTGCCTGACACCTTCACTTTCTTTGCATCAGCCTGCTCTATGACTATTTTTCTAGGTGGCTTTAGGTGTTTTTTTGTGATATTTGGAATCAATGAACCATCATCCAAATCATAAGAAACTTTAACTGTCCTACTCCTGCTCTCTGTCGAATCTGCTTTAGCAATACTCAGTGAAGGATCTTTCTTTGAGACCGGTTCGACCTTGGTCCGTGATAGCTTTATTTCTTGATGCTTTTCATCACCCGTAGTATCGCTCTCTGCTGCCTGTAACTTTGAGTACTTGCCACTTCTGTGCTGAGATACTGAGTCGATATTTACAAACCAGGTACGACCGACAAGTCGAGCGTCTACTTTCTTTCCTCTGCAAAGTTGACCAACGTAGTCTGAAGTATACTTAAATCTCTTCGCAACAACTGACGCTTTTGTATACTCAACACCATCAAACTTTACCGTGTCCATAAGTTACTCATAGTGTAACAAATAATTTAAAAATACACCTCAAGACGAGGTGTATTACTTTTACTGATTTATCGCTTATCCGAGAAAACCTTATTTTACTGAATCCAAAAACATCTTCTTAAGCAACCCTGGGTTGGCTGCGCCCTTTGTCAGCTTCATACCCTGTCCAACCAAAAACTGAACTGATGCTTCCTTGCCTGATCTCAACTGCTCTACCACTTCAGGATTATCTGAAATGATTGTATCGATAATTGGCTGCAGCGATGACTCATCAGACACCTGTAGGAGGCCTCTGGTGGTTGCGATTTCCTTAGGAGAATCTTCACTACCAAATAGATCTGGCAGCAAATCCTTTGCTACTCTTGAACCTATTTCACCATTAGAAAGCATCTTGATTAGTTCGACAAAATGCTTAACTTTAATATCCTCAATCTTTCGATCACCAGACGCAAGGACTGATACGATATCTGATGTGATGTAGTTTGCCGCCAACTTAAACTCATCAGCACTTAACCCTTTTGATTCTACTAACTTAAGCGTAAATGAATCTAGCTCAGTGTTGGAAATAATTACCTCCAACACATCACTCGTCAATCCGAGATTTTTATACAATTCCCTTTTTTTACTTGGTAGAATTGGCATTTTCTCGGATAGAATAGGTGCACTAAACTCTGGGTGCCCTTCCACAGATATCTTTGGGATGTCTGGGTCTGGGAAGTAACGGTAATCTTTTGCAGTCTCCTTTGTGCGCTGGGTAAATGTTTTTAGCTTTACCTCATCCCAGCCTCGAGTCTCTTGCTGGATTGATTGACCGTTCTCTAGCAGCTCGATCTGCCTAGCGATTTCGTAATCAATTGCCCCCTCAACAGATTTAAACGAGTTGAGATTTTTTACCTCAACCTTAGTACCCAGCTCACCCTCTACCTTACTTACAGAAATGTTTGCCTCTACTCTCATCTCCCCTCGCTCCATATTTGCATCAGAAATGTTGAGTGTTCTTAACAGTAATTGCAACTCTTTTGCAAACCTACCTGCGGTAGCTGCGTCGTGCACTACCGGCTCTGTCACCAGCTCCATGAGCGGGACACCGGCTCGATTGAAATCAACCAAACTTTCAGAACCTTTATCGTGCTGACTTCTAGCAGTATCTTCCTCTAGATGAACTCGAGTGAGCTCCACCCCCTCGAGACTTCCCCCTGATAAAAACGGAAAAGCATACTGACTAATCTGGTACGCTTTTGTAATATCTGGATAAAAATAATTTTTCCTATCGAACTCAGAGTAAGTTGCCGGAGTGGCTCCAACTGCTTGTCCAAAAGTTAGCACCATCTTGATCGCCTCTTCATTTGGCACTGGAAGTGTTCCTGGATGTGCCATGCAAACAGGACAAATGTTGGCATTTACTTCTGAAGCATGAGGCTCGTTCTTACAACCACAAAACATTTTACTAAAAGTCTTTAGTTCGGCATGAACTTCTAGACCAATCGTTGGCTTATACGTCATAATAAAAATTATTCACCTATTAATTTGAGTGTCACCATTGTACGTTTTGACTGCTACCGACACAAGTAGCTACGCGGATTATAAAACGACCCAATTTTTTGGGTCGTTTTATTGGAGTTTTTTGTTAGGTGTTAGCTGAGTCAGTTTCCTGCAGATGCTTCACCAGCTCATCTCGCAACATCTTGAAGGATTCTGGGTCGTCTTGACCAATAACAAGCACACGATTCTCAGTTTTGGCAAGAGCTTCAACAGTAGAATCAATAAACTGTTGTTCTACAAGGTCTTTTTTTGTCAAAATAATCCACTCCTCCCTTTCTGTAAGTGAAGTGTCGAACTTAGAGAGCTCTTCTCGAATTGTATAATACGAAGAAACTGGATCTGCCTCCTCAAGTGAAACTAGATGCATAAGCATTTTGGTACGAGATACATGACGCAAGAATTTGTGACCGAGACCTTTTCCATCTGCAGCTCCCTCAATTAGACCAGGAATATCTGCAATCACAAATCCGTACATATCACCTAGGTGTGGCTCAAGCGTAGTAAATGGGTAAGCTCCGATTCTAGACTGAGCATTGGTAAGAGAATTCAAGAGTGTAGATTTTCCAGCATTAGGAAAACCAATAAGACCAACATCCACCATCAGCGCCACCTCAATCAAGAATTCGCCCTCTTCACCTTTCTTGCCGTCTGTTGACTGTTCAGGTGCTTGGTTGGTTGATGATTTAAAATGCTCATTGCCTAGACCTCCACTACCACCTTTGAGGATTTTCTGTGTCTCTCCAATCTCAGTAAGTTCAAAATATCGATTACGTCCAATATCCTTTACTCTTGATCCGACAGGAATGTCGATATACATGTCGACACCATTCTTACCAGCCTGACTTTGATTGGTGCCAGATTCACCTGCAACAGCCTTGAAGGAGTTGTTTCCAGTGTACTTAGACAAACGATTAAGGTCTTTTACTGCACGCACAAAAACATCACCACCATTACCACCATCTCCTCCAGACGGCCCAGCATTTGGTCGGAATTTTTCATGACGCCAACGAACAACGCCGTGTCCGCCGTCGCCTGCCTTTGCGTAAATTGTTAGTTCATCTACGAACATATTAATGTGGTAGGAACAGTACAGTACAAAGCGATATTATGCAATCAGTCCCTCACTTCTCTATAGACCACTTTCTCCTTTGCAGAGTCACTGTTTATCCAACGATTACCAATCGTACTGACAACAGTCATTAAAATAGAGCCTAAAAGAGCGTACCAGAAGCTCTCAACCTCAAACCCATCAAGCACCGACGCCGCAAATAGGAACAAAAGCCCGTTGATAACTAGCGCAAATAAGCCTAGCGTAATAATAGTAATCGGTAGGGTTAGAATCAAAAGAATCGGCCTTACGATAAGGTTTAATAATCCTAGTACCAGAGCCGCAATCAAAGCTGGGTAAAATCCGGCCACTTCAATACCTGGTACATAAGTCGCAATCAGAATTAATCCCAAAGCGTTGAATAATAATCGAAAAATAATTGTCATATTTGTACATTGTAAACTTGAACTGAAGTTAATTCAACAAAACCGCCTGAGGGCGGTTTTGTTGAGAAACTAACTGTACGGGACCGAGCTACTTTTCAGTGACAAGGCTCCACCCATCGTTCAACAATGCTTCAGCTTTCTTAAATTTTAATTCTTGAGTCTCGGTACCGTTTGTAATGGTTACCATATCATTTCTACCGAACTCTTTGTGACTCACTATCGGAGCGTTCTTAGTCGGTGCATTTGAATCTTCAGTGACCCCAGCTGCGGCCTGAGCAGCCTCAGCCTCAGCTTTGGCTTTCTCTTCCTCTTTAGCAATAACTTGAGGTTGTACTCGAGGTAACACCTCAGCGATTCGCACATACAATACTGCCTGCATTTCTTTAAACAAGCGGTTGCCTTCCTTACGATATTCAATCAAAGGATCGCGCTGGCCGTAAGCTCGAAGGTTGACGCTTGAACGGGTGTAGCTCATCACCTCGAGGTGCTCAACCCAAAGCATATCTATCATTTGCAAGAACAACCTACGTAGCGTGTATGTAATCAATTCATCGCCAAACTCTTCTTTCTTTTCTTTTATCATTGCTTCAGTCTCAGGGAAAGCTTCGTATAATTCAGAGAGAACAGCTTCTAGCTCTCCCGGCTCACTCGTGAGAAGCTTTCGTCTTCTGCCGTAGATACTTTTTCGCTGCTGATTTAACACATCGTCGTAGGCCAAAACTTGTTTTCGTGAATCAAAGTGGAAGCCTTCAATCTTGGTCTGAGCGCTTTCAAGCGTCCGAGAAATCATACCCATTTCGATCGGTTGATCTTCAGGAATCTTGAAAGTTCCCATTAAACTCTGAACCCTGGCTCCACCAAAAACTCGCATCAGTGAGTCATCCATTGAAACAAAAAACTGAGTTTCTCCCTTATCTCCTTGTCGTCCAGCCCGTCCTCGGAGCTGGTTATCTATACGCCTTGCTTCGTGACGCTCTGTACCAAGCACAAATAGACCACCTAAATTTTTAATTTCTTCTTGTTGTTCTTTTGTAGCATCTGGGCCACCAAGCTTTATGTCTACTCCTCGTCCTGCCATGTTGGTAGCTAGCGTGACGGCTCCACGGATACCAGCTGCTGCAATGATCTCTCCCTCGTGTTCGTGGTTCTTAGCATTGAGCATCTGATGTTTAATACCAGCTTTATTCAAAGCTTCAGACAAACGTTCGTTTGATTCGATAGATGCAGTACCTATCAATATCGGCTGTCCGGTCGCATGAACCGCTTTTACCTTTTCTATAATAGCCTTAAACTTTCCAGCCTCGTTCTGATAAATCAAATCGTTTCTATCAATTCTCTGAATCTCTCGATTGGTTGGAACTGGAATAACCTCAAGATTGTAAACTGTGAAGAATTCTTCCTGCGAAGTAAGGGCTGTACCGGTCATTCCGGACAGCTTCTTGTACATACGGAAGTAATTTTGGTAAGTGATGGAAGCAAAAGTCTTTGACTCTTCTTTTATTTCTACACCTTCCTTTGCTTCGACTGCTTGATGAAGCCCTTCAGACCAGCGTCGTCCCGGTTGTAAGCGGCCAGTGAATTCATCAACAATCACTACTTCACCGTCACGCACTACGTACTCCTTATTTTTAGTAAACAAAGCTTTGGCGCGAACGGCAGTCTCAAGATGGTGAACGTACTTAATACCTTTATCGGTGTAAATATTATCAATACCCAGAATCTTTTCTGCCACTTCAATACCAGCGTCATTTAAGGTGGCACTCTTTAGCTTTTCATCAATTTCGAAATGTTCGCCAACATTTAGCTTTGAGGCAATCTCTGCAAATGTCGGGTAGAGATTTTCGGTGTCTGGTGCTGGGGCAGAAATAATAAGCGGTGTACGGGCTTCGTCGATAAGAATAGAGTCGATTTCGTCGATGATGGCGTATGAGTGGTGCGGCTGACGTAGCCTGTCTGCTTCGTGCTCGATATTGTCTCGCAGATAATCAAAACCAAACTCACTGTTTGTTCCGTAAGTTACGTCAGCCGCACAAGCCTCCTGGCGAGTACAAGGACGCAAGAAATCATAAACAACTTTAAACGAACCATGTTCGTCTCTCTCTTCATCTTTTTCAAAGTGACCAGGATCATATAAGTAAGAAGACTCATGATTGATAATACCAACACTCAGTCCAACTCCAGCAAAAACCTGACCCATCCAAACAGCGTCACGACGTGCCAGATAGTCATTCACAGTTACAACGTGAACACCTTCTCCGGCAAGAGCATTGAGGGTGGCTGGCAGTGTGGCAACCAAGGTCTTTCCTTCACCGGTTCGCATTTCGGTAATCTTTCCTCGATGCAAAATAATTCCACCAATCATCTGTACATCGTAATGACGCATCCCAAGAGTTCGCTTTGCTGATTCTCGCACCAACGCAAAAACTTCAGGTAAAACATCGTCAAGCGACTCACCAGAGCTTATTCTTGCCTTAATTGGCCCTAAAGAGGCCTTTAGAGCTTCGTCTGACAAATTACTAAAGTCTGCTTCCTTTTCGTTTATTAAGTTAACTATAGGCTGAATTTGCTTCAATTCCTTCTCGTAGGTTGGTCCAAAAAATCTATCCAAAAATGACATAATGCGGCTAGTATAGCGAATTTACGAGCAAACATAAAGCAAAAATCGCCCTTGGGGCGATTTATGCTATAAGCTTTATGCGAAGATGTCTGACATCATCCGCATTACTTACTTTTTTGCTGTCTTGCGAGCGGTCTTCTTTGCGGTCTTCTTTACCACTTTTTTAGCAACCTTCTTCTTTGCTGGTGCTTTTTTAGTGACTTTCTTTACCGCCTTCTTAGCTACCTTCTTCACTACTTTCTTGGCAACTTTCTTCACAGCTTTCTTTACTACTTTTTTAGTTACTTTCTTAGCAATTTTCTTTTTTGCTGCAGGCATAATTGTGATGAGAAATATGATGGATAAAAATCGACCGCAACACCTTCTCATTTCAAAGAACAAACCGGGAGAAGATTTTTGCTTCCTCTTATTATGACGTGTTATTAGTCAGAGTACAATTTTTTTACAAAAAAAATTTGGGGATAATTATTTTTCAATAAATAAAACTTCGCGCTCAATTGTGACGTTAGTTTTTTTATAAACTTCTTCGGCAACAAATTTTGCAAAATTATTTATCACTTCTGCAGACGCAGCACTTTCATTTACTAACACTAGCGCCTGATGCTTATACAAAGAAACCCCGTCTTTTGAAAAACCTTTTAAGTTGCAAACTTTGTCCAAAATCCAACCTAAGGAAATTTTTACTTCAATCTCAGAAACTTCATAACCTGGTATGTCAGAATAGCTTTGTTTTAAAGCTTCAAATTGAGTCTTGCTTATAATAGGATTCTTAAAGAATGAACCGGCCGTACCAACACTTCTCCAGTCAGGAAATTTTTCAGAACGAATTCTAATTACTTCATTTCTGATGTCGAGTTGAGTCAAATTATTTTTACTCTGTAGTGACTGTAAATCTTTGTATTCAAGTAGCAGCCTAGGTGTTCGAGAAAGATTAAAACTGACTTCTGTCACTACCCATTTTTTTCCGACTGTAGTTTTAAAAAAAGAATCACGATACCCAAAATCACATTCTAAATTTGAAAAAACTTTTTCCTCATCTGTTTCAAGATTGATTGCGGTCACAGAATTTATCAACGAAGAAACCTCAACTCCATAAGCTCCAACATTTTGTATCGGTGTGGCGCCAATAGTACCTGGTATCGAACTCAAGTTTTCCAGCCCCCAATAATTCATTTCAACCGTCTTCGCTATCACTTCATCAAGAACTTCTCCCGCTCCACAAGTCATCACGACCAAGTCATCTTTTTGTGAAAAATGAATTCCTTTGATCTTGTTTACAATGACTAAGCCACGGTAACCGGCATCACTGATGAGAAGATTGGAACCGCCGCCGAGGACAAGGGGCGGCTTTCCG
>JAGQMJ010000025.1 GCA_020428685.1 Candidatus Kaiserbacteria bacterium | reverse complement strand
TTTTTTTTCAATAGATAGTCTTTCTAACTCTATCAGATACGCAAAAAGGCCCAAAGGGCCCTTTCATATACCTGGGCGGCTACCGGGAATCGAACCCGAACTATCGGTACCACAAACCGATGCACTAACCGTTATACTATAGCCGCCATACTTTGGGCGGGGTTTTTGTCTGGCGGATGCCAGACAAAAACCCCGCCGCAGTGGCACATTTATACCTATTTTTTACTGAAAAGTCGAGGGGTGCAGTAGAATAGATTTTTAAAATCAGGTTATACTTAATTAATATGGATCAAGTATCATTGTTGGTAACACTTTTTTTTACGCTCTTGCTTGGAGCTGGGATTGGATTTTATGTGGCGAGACTTATTTTTTAGGGTAGTTGTTTTCACAATTCTGCTGTTTCCGTTTGGTAGCTCGGCACAAACTCTCCACCAAGAGGTGCAGGAGCAAGTGGCGGCTGAAGTGCTGGAGATAGTTTCTGAGACTGAGCGAGATATCACTGGTACTGACGCAAAGGCGTTGGTACAGACGGTGCGAGCAGAAGTTAAAGAGGGTGAGAAGGCTGGGCAGGTGGTACGCTTTGAAAGCGAGTTGACGACTCTCAAGCCAGGAGACAAGATATTTATCAATCGAATGGTGACCATCGGTGGAGAGGAGTTTATTTCTTATGCTGATTATGAAAGACGTCCGACATTAGCGCTTATGGCGGTGGCTTTCGTGGTGATGTTACTTATTTTTTCTGGCTGGCAAGGAGTCCGAGCCCTGCTCTCTCTCGGAGGTAGTGTGGCAGCAATATTTTTTCTTCTCGTGCCAGCACTGTTGGCTGGGTACAATCCGGTCTGGGCTAGTGTGACTATTGCTGGAGCGATTTTGGCTCTGGTCTTGTTTGGTACTCACGGAATCAATCCTCGCTCAGTGATTGCTTTTGTGGGTACTTTTAGTGCCGTGATAATAACCGGACTAATTGCTCTTCTTTCGGTTGGGACTATGCGGCTGTCTGGCTTTTCGTCTGACGCTTCCGTGTATTTAAATTTTGCCACTAATGGCTCCTTGGATTTGTCCGGACTTTTGCTCGGCAGTATCATCATCGGAATTTTGGGAGTTTTGGATGATGTGTCTATTACTCAAGCTTCTGTGGTGCAAGAGTTGAAAGCAGCCAATCCGTTATTTAAGTTTAAGGATTTGTACCAACGTGCCATCAAAGTGGGAAGGGATCATATTGGTTCTTTGGTCAATACTCTCGCCTTGGCTTATGTCGGGGTGTCTTTGCCGCTTATTTTGCTTTATGCAAAGACCGATAGTTCGGTATGGCAAACCTTAAACCAAGAAGTCGTTGCAGCCGAATTGATTAGAATAATCGTCGGTAGCATTGGCCTTATCTTGGCAGTCCCTGCTACTACCGCAGTGGCGGCTTACTACTTCCATAGTCATGAGGTTGACGAGAATGAAGACTCGTCTCACCATGGTCATTCTCACCACTAATAAGCTATACTAACTTAATTTAGTAGTTAATATTTTTTTATGAAAGGATTTATTGCAGAGTTTAAAGCCTTCGCGATGAAGGGGAATGTCATTGATTTGGCGGTAGCGGTAGTAATCGGTGCAGCATTTGGAAAAATTGTATCTTCACTTGTTACCAATATTATCACTCCAGTTATTGGGTTGATTATGGGAGGGATTGATTTTTCTGGTTTGTCATACGAGATGGGGGACACAACAATCACATACGGTGTTTTCATTCAGTCTGTGATCGACTTCATGATTGTCGCTCTAGTCATCTTTATGGTGGTGAAGGCAATCAATAAGGCGCAAGACGTCTTGGATGGAGATGATGAAGAGGAAGAGGTTAAGAAGCCGGCTGAGCCTTCTGAGGAGGTGAAGCTGTTGCGGGAAATCCGCGATTCTGTACGACGGTAATTGAAGCCATCAAAAAACCACCCAATCAGGGTGGTTTTTTGATGAAAAATACTGATTGTCAATGGATTTGTAGACCGGAAAACAAAAAAGAAAGGCTGTATATATTGGCAAGGCAGGATTATTGGTTTCTATTTTTTATACGCAGTAGTTATCCACAGATTTTGGAATTAAAAGTATAAAATCTCCTTATTTTACGTTTTGGGCAATAAATACCAAAAAACTAGAAAATGGTAAGATTGGTTCATCACACGAATATCGTGTGTCGGAGGTAAGACACACCGCTCCTATTTAATTTAGGAACTCTATCCCTGAGGTAGAGGTGTGTTTGTCGCGACCTCGATTGTCTGTAGACTTAATTGACTGTTTAAAACAGTGTTCTCTTCCACCAATTAAGTCTGACGACAATCACCGTAATTACTCGTAAGTTGATGAATTTATAGATTGTATGGAAATCAAAAGTATCAGAAAGCGTGACGGTTCAGAACAGCCTTTCGACATCAGTAAGATTGTTAGTGCGATCGCGAAAGCACTAGCGGAAACAGGGGAAGGTAACCGAGAGGACGCTGAAGCTGTAGCTGAGCTAGCTCACCAAAAAGTGGTGGCGATGTGTACCAAAGCAAGCGCAGAGCCTTCAGTCGATAGGGCAGAACAAAAATGTATAGACGGCAATCCGTCTGTGGAAGAGATTCAGGATTTGGTGGAAGAGGCTTTGATGGAGAAGGATTTTCTTAATACTGCCAAGGCCTACATCATTTATAGATATGAGCGCAAGAAGTTGCGCGCCCGCGATATCTTTGCCAAGCGGGCCAATCTCAAGCCATACGAATATCCAGAATTGTATGAATACACCGACGCTATTCGGCATTCATACTGGGTGCATACAGAATTCAATTACACATCAGACGTGCAGGATTTTCACGTTAATGTTGATGATAAGGAGCGCAACGCTATCAAGAATTCAATGTTGGCTATTGCTCAGATTGAGGTGGCGGTAAAGACTTTCTGGGGAGATATATACAAAAAAATGCCTAAGGCAGAAATCGGAGCAGTGGGAGCTACTTTCGCGGAAAGTGAGATTCGTCATACTGACGCTTACGCTCACTTGCTCGAGATTTTGGGACTCAATAATGAGTTTACAAAAATTAAAAATATTCCTGTGATTCAGGCACGAATGGATTATTTGGATAGTGTAAACGAGCTATCTAGAACTACCGAAAATAAGCATTATACGCACGCAGTGTTGTTGTTCTCACTGTTCGTTGAACACGTATCTTTGTTCTCACAGTTCCTGATTATTATGTCTTTCAATAAGCAGAAGAACTTATTTAAAGGTATTAGTAACGCCGTAGAAGCAACCTCTAAGGAAGAGAATCTTCACGGCATGTTCGGGATTGATGTTATCAATATCATTCGAAAAGAGCACCCAGAGTGGTTTGATGAAGATTGTGAAAACATGATTATTAAGGCATGCGAGAAAGCTTACGAAGCTGAAAGTGCGATTGTTGATTGGATTTTTGAAGCCGGAGAATTAGATTTCTTGCCAGCTGCCAACGTAAAAGAATTCATCAAAAACCGCTTCAATAACTCATTAGCTGCGATTGGATTGCCGCGTATCTTTGAAGTGAGTGAAGTTTTGCTTGAGGAAACAGATTGGTTTGATAATGAAGTAATCGCCACCAAACACGTAGACTTTTTCCATAAGCGCTCAATCAATTATAATAAGCGTTCATCTAGTGTGACGAGTGATGATTTGTTTTAAGGTAGAATTAATTTATAAAAAATAACTTACAGAATATTTATGGAACCTTGGTACTGGTTGAATGAAAATAGTCGCGCGTTTTTGGCTAGAGGCTACCTAGCAGAAGGGCAAACCGCTGAAGACAGGATTAAAGTAATTGCAGATACGGCAGAAAAATATCTCAAGCGGGACGGCTTCTCGGACAAGTTTTATGAATATATGTCTAAAGGTTGGATATCTTTAGCGTCACCAGTTTGGTCAAATTTCGGTAGCAACAAAGGTTTGCCGATAAGTTGTTTTGGTTCTTACGTAGCAGACAATATGGGTGGCATCATGCACACCAATGCCGAGGTTGGAATGATGAGTAAGTATGGCGGCGGTTGTTCTGGATACTTTGGTGCAGTGCGGGGAAGAGGAGCAGAGATCTCTGGCGGTAATGGTTATTCTTCTGGTTCTGTGCACTTCATGCAATTGTTTGAAACTCTAATCAACGTTGTATCACAAGGTTCGGTGCGACGAGGACACTTTGCTCCATACCTGCCAGCTGAACACTCTGACGTGATGGAATTTCTTGATATCGGAACTGAAGGAAACCCGATTCAAAAGCTTACTCACGGTGTGACAGTAGGGGATGACTGGATGGAAAGCATGATTGCTGGAGATGAGGCAAAGCGAAAGATTTGGGCGCGTATCATTCAGCGACGTGGAGAAATGGGTTATCCGTACATCATGTTTAATGATACAGCCAACAAGAACACTGTTGATGTATACAAGGATAAGGATTTGAAGATTTACGCCAGCAACATGTGTAGCGAGATTATGTTGCCGAGTAAGGAGGATTGGTCGTTTGTTTGCTGTCTGTCTTCAGTCAATCTTCTACACTATGACGCATGGAAAGATACAGATTTGGTGGAGACAATGGTAGCTTTCCTTGATGCGGTCATGGAAGACTTTATTGTAAAACTAGAAGCTTTGCGTGATTCTGATGAATCTGAAAAGCAATTGGCATTTAAGTTTATGGAGCGAGCTTATAATTTTGCTGTGCAAAATAGAGCGCTAGGACTTGGAGTTTTGGGATACCACTCGCTGTTGCAGGCAAAAGGGCTGGCATTTGAGAGTGACGAAGCAGCTGAAATAAACAAGGAGGTTTTCAGTAATATTCACGCCAAGGCCGAAGCAGAAACTAAGCGTTTGGCCGTCGAGCTTGGAGAACCAGAAGTTTTGAAGGGATATGGCCGCCGCAACACTACTCTGATGGCGATTGCACCGACCACTTCATCGGCCTTTATCTTGGGTCAGGTGTCACAAGGAATTGAGCCAATCTGGTCTAACTGTTACGTAAAAGATGTGTCAAAGATGAAAGTGACAATCAAGAATCCTACTTTGATTAAGTTGTTGAAAGAGAAAGACAAAGACTCAAAACTGGTTTGGGATAGTATTCGAGACAATGACGGCTCAGTACAGCACCTAGATTTCTTGAGTGAGGAAGAGAAGGCCGTGTTCCGAACTTTTGCTGAGGTCAACCAGACGAAGATTATTGAACAAGCAGCCGACCGGCAGAAATTCATCGATCAGGGTCAGTCACTCAATATCATGGTGGACCCATCAGTTTCAGCTAAGGATATCAATCAGCTGTATATCCACGCTTGGAAGCTAGGTATCAAGTCACTCTACTATCAGCATAGTATGAATGCTGCTCAACAAATGGTGCGTCGCAAGTTGGCCGAAAAAGAGGCCTCGAGTAAGTAGAATGAAGGGGCGCCGAAGGCGCCCCTTCTACAAAGCAGTGTAAGCAGTGCAGATAAATTATTTAATTAAGAATAAATTATGTTAACGCAAGATTTGATTGAGTCTATTAGTGGGGCAGAGGCGAAAGCTTTGGCGACATGCGGACCAGAAGGGGTGAACGTTGTACCGGTGTCAGTAATAAAAGTATCTGAGAAGGAAATCATTCTCTATGATTTCTTTATGGACAAAACTGTAAAAAACCTTCAGATTGATCCTGATGTGGCTTTGACCGCATGGAGTGGTTTGGTGGGTCTGCAGGTGAAAGCTAAGGCTGATTATCAGACTGAGGGTGGATTGTACCAGAGTTCTGTAGAGGAGATGAAAGTTCAGTTTCCTGATAGAACCTTACGCGGCATCATTGTTTTGAGACTGACCCATGTTTACGACATTAGTGCTGGAGCCAGTGCTGGCAACCTGTTGAAATCTCCAAGTGATTTTGGCTTGTCTTAATGTATAGTATTAAGAACGTAAGGGATGCAACCCTTGCGGACATGTTTTTATAAGAGGTTCGCCTCTATCATCGGCGCCTAGCAGGGACTACGTATCGCGACTACGCAGTCCCCGCTGGGCGCCGTTTGTATTGTTCGCTCTGATATGATTAGCTCATAGATATGAGATTTCCATACGCCGCAACTTTGTTTTTGTCTTTAGTATTTGCTGGTACATATTGGTATCAGACTTCTGCTGCGATTTGTCCGGCCCCGCTTTCATATAGGCTGGGTGATTTGGATGAGTCTTTTGGTTTGACCAGGGAAGAGGCCAAGGAACAGATTCAAAAAGCAGAAGCAATTTGGGAATCAGAAACCACTCGCGAACTTTTTGTCTATGACGAAGCTTCAGATTTTACGATTGACTTTGTTTATGACGAAAGACAGGCTCTGGCTAACTCAGAAGAAACTGAACGAGAGGTTTTGGATAAACAAAAAATCCAAAATGAAGAGATTTTGGCAACTGTGGAGTCTATGCAGCGTGAGTACCAAACTTTGACCAAGAAGTACGAACAGCAGGTAAATAGCTACGAGTCAAGATTGACTGAATACAACCGTGAAGTAAGTAAGTATAACGACAGGGGAGGTGCGCCAGCTGATGTTTTTGCAGAGCTGGAAAAAGAGCGAAAGGCTCTAACGAAAGAATCTGATGCATTAAATAAAACAATTGCTACACTCAAATCTTTGGCTGATGAAATAAATAAATTAAGTGAAAAGGGAAATAGGTTGGTAGATGAGTACAATCGCGAAGTGAATGCATATAATTCCCAATACGGATTTGAGCGGGAGTTTACACAGGGGGACTATCAGGGGGTAAAGATTCACGTGTATAAGTTTTCGTCGGAAACTGAGCTCATAACTGTGCTTGCTCATGAGTTTGGGCATGCTCTTGGTATTGACCATGTTGAAGGGAGTTCATCTCTCATGTACTATTTACTGGACGATACCAGCAGCTCACCAAAATTATCTGAAGAAGATAAGGTTGCCTATCTAGAGTCATGCGGCGAAACAGAATCACTTGAACAAAAGATTCGCCGCACGATTCGGTCAATATTAGCAATGTTTTAATACAAAAATATATGGAAGGTAATTTCTTTAGTACAAAGTCGTCACGCATGCTCGGCTCGCTTACGTTGTTGATGGTTATTATAGCGCTTGGTTCTTATGCTAGTCTAAATTTCCAAAAAGTTGAGTTTATCAACCCAATGCCGGCTACAATCTCAGTGACTGGAGAAGGGGAGGTTTTGGCTGTGCCTGATATTGGGAGGTTTTCTTTCTCAGTAATGGCCGAAACAGATAGTGCTGCATCAGCTCAAGAAGAGTCTGGAACAAAGATGAATGAAATCTTGGCTTACTTAAAGGAGCAAGGAGTCGAAGATAAAGATGTAAAAACACAAGATTACAATCTTTATCCACGTTATCGATACGAGGAAAGACACTGCTTGAACAATTCATATTGTCCTCCTGGGGAAAGAGTTGAAGACGGATTTACTGTCACTCAGACTGTTTCTGTAAAGGTGCGTGAGACAGACAAGGCAGGAGCTATTATTGCAGGAGTAGGCGAGAGAGGAGCGACAAATATCAGTGGTCTAAACTTCACGATTGATGATCCTGAAAAGTTGAAAGCTGATGCTAGAGCTAAGGCAATCGAAGATGCGAAAATGAAGGCAGAGGTCTTGGCGAAGCAACTAAATGTACGAGTGGTTCGAATGACTGGATACTATGAAGAAAGTGGTGATTATTATGAACCATACGCATTTAATTCAAAAGTGATGGCTATGGATATGGAAGAAAGTGCTTTTGGAGGAGCTAATATGCCAACAGGGGAAGAGAGTACGACGGCCAGAGTAACAGTGGTTTACGAGGTTAAGTAAATATCCGAAAGGTGTATTACTGAGGTTTAGTCAAAGGCCGGCGCTTCGCGCCGGCCTTTGACATTTCAAATAGTAGGCGTATGATATATGAAATCGCCGCCGAAGGCGTTTTTTAAATGAGTAAATATCCGAAGGATATATTACGAATTTATGTCAGATTTTGTTTTGCCTTAGGCAAAATCTGACGAAATGAGTCAGATGTGTTGTGGCTAGGCAGTTATGCCGAAGTGCGACATTTTGTTTTGCCTTAGGCAAAATCTGACGAAATGAGTCAGATGTGTTGTGGCTAGGCAGTTATGCCGAAGTGCGACATTCGAAATGAGTCAGGCTACAAACATTTAACATTTGAACCACTACCAAAACCTTTAATTTAATAATATGGAAAAAATTACACAATATTTCCGTGATACAGCGGCTGAACTAAAGCAGGTATCATGGCCAACTCAACATCAAGCAATGCTTTACACTGTGCTAGTTATTACTATCTCTGCAATTGTAGCTTTGTTTGTAGGTGCTTTCGACTTTGCCTTCGGCGAAGCTGTGAAATTAATAGTTGAACGATTCTAATTTTATGGCTAAGCAACACGGAACAGGAGAGCGTCATTGGTACGCAATTCACACATACTCTGGATACGAAAACGCAGTAACTAGAAACCTAAAGCAGCGTATTGATTCACTCAACATGAATGACAAGATTTTCAATGTGGTTGTACCAACCGAAAAGAAAATTCGTGTTAAGGGAGGAAAGCGAGTGACTGAGGAAGAACGAATCTACCCAGGATATGTATTGGTAGAAATGGTGGTAGACGATGAATCTTGGTTTGTGGTTCGAAACACTCCAAGAGTAACAGGGTTCGTTGGTAGCGGAACTCAACCAGTACCTTTGACCGAAGAAGAATTCAATTCACTCATGAAGCGAATGACTAATGAGACTGTAAAGCATAAGGTGGATTTGTCTGCTGGCGATATGGTTATCATTGCTGACGGTCCATTTAAGGATCTGGAAGGGAAGGTTGGTGGAGTTGATGAAGAAAGTGGAAAGGTTAAGGTTTTGGTTTCAATGTTTGGTCGCGAGACTCCAGTGGAGCTAGACTACATTCAGATTAAGAAGGTTTAGTAGGGAGCTAGATTTGACCTGCTTAGGGAGAATCTGTCCAAAAATAAAAGCCGCAATTGCGGCTTTTATTTTTGGACAGATTCTTTTGATTTTGCTTGCAAAAGAGCTTTTTCTCTTGTACGATACGCAGGCTTCAGATATGAGTGGTTATGGAACACTCCTATCAACAAAATTTTAACTAATAAACATGGCTAAGAAACTAATAAAACAAGTAAAGGTTCAGGCTGTGGGTGGTAAAGCCACTCCAGCTCCACCACTTGGACCAGTATTGGGACAGGCGGGTATCAACATCGGTGAATTCGTAAACCAGTTCAACGAAAAGACTCGTGAACGAATGGGGGAGATTGTTCCTACTATCATCAACGTTTACGATGACCGTAGTTTTGACTTCATTGTCAAGGTGTCACCAATGTCTCGACTTATCTTGAAGAAGATTGGAAAAGATAAAGGTTCTGGAAAGAACCGAGTATCATCAGCTGGTACTATCACACGCGCACAAGTACGTGAAGTAGCAGAAGAGAAGATGCCTGACCTAAACGCCGCTTCAATCGAAGCTGCAATGAAAACAGTTGAAGGAACTTGTTTCTCAATGGGAATCCAAGTTGTAGACTAATGTTTTGAAAAGCGCGGCCCCGAAGGGGCCGCGCTTTTTTCTTACCTACCAATATTTTGTTATACTTAAAAATATGAGTCAAACAGTAAACGGAGCTTTGCCAGCGCAGATGATAAGGCAGCTGATGGAGGCAGATTGTATTTTGGGTTCATCTGAATCGCATATTTCTCCAGCCTCGCTAGATCTTACTTTGTCCGAGGAGCTATATGAAATTAAGGGTTTGATTTTGCCAAAAGTGGGCGAATCAATCAGGAGTTTGCTTCCGATTATGGAAGCTACAAAGGCTGATATTGAAAAGCCGATTGCTTGTGGAAGTTTGTACTTGGCAAAACTGAATGAATCTCTAAATCTGCCGAGTCAGGTATATGGCTACTGTAATCCGAAGTCTTCAACCGGTCGCTTGGACATGCATGTACGGGTGCTGGCTGACGGTGTGCCTCGGTATGATTCGGTGACCCCGAGTGGTTACGAAGGAGATTTGTGGGTGGCGATAGTACCAAAATCTTTCGCTATTCAGCTCCATGTCGGCACCCCGCTTACTCAGCTTAGATTGTTTACTGGTGATACTAGATTCTCAGAGTTTGATTTGGAGTTGGCGATGCGAGATGGCTTGGTCTGGCATCCGTCTGAAGATAAGAAGCTGGACTACTCTGACTTAGTTACAAACGACCAAGACGGAGCGGTGGTTTTGACGGCCCTAGTAGAGGAGGGAATGTGTGGTTATGAGTGTATCGCTAGCCCGGAGCAAGTTTTGGATGTAGCCAATATCGCTCACTACGACCCTGCAGATTTCTTCAGGCCGA
>JAGQMJ010000024.1 GCA_020428685.1 Candidatus Kaiserbacteria bacterium | reverse complement strand
ATTACTGGTGTAACTGAAGGGTTCACTAAGATTCTTGAAATCGAAGGAGTTGGTTACCGAGCAGAAGTGAAGGGAAATGAAATCGTTTTGAACGTTGGATTTTCTCATCAAGTCATGCTGACTATTCCCGCAGGCATGACAGCTGAAGTAGTAAAGAATGTTATTACTCTAACTGGGTATGACAAAGATGCACTAGGTCAGTTTGCTGCTAATGTGCGTAAGGTTAAGAAGCCTGAACCATACAAAGGAAAGGGTATTAGGTACCGAGGAGAATTTGTTATCCGCAAGCAAGGTAAGAAGTCTGTTTAGTTTCAGTAATTGTATATGGAAAAATCACAATACAAATCACAAATGCGAACACAGCGTCACAAGCGTTTACGTTCAAAGGTGTCTGGTACTGCAGCTCGACCGCGGTTAGCAGTATTTAGGAGTAATACAGCAGTGTATGCTCAATTGATAGACGATGAAGCCGGAAAGACATTAGGAGCAGCTGATTCTCGAAAGGAAGCAAAAGGCACTCTAGTCGAAAAGTCTAAGTTAGTAGGAGCAAATATCGCTAAAATGGCGGTAGAAGCTAAGATTACTGAAGTAGTCTTTGACCGTGGTGGTTTTCGCTATCAGGGCACAATAGCCGCTTTGGCTGATGCAGCAAGAGAGGGAGGGTTGAAGTTTTAGACCTTAGTGCTGGCTGGATTTGAAAGCAAAGCTTTCAAATCCAGTCATCGCACTAAAGTCGTTCTACTAAACAGTCCAGTGGACTGTTTAGTAGAACTAGAACTCATAATACTCAAAGAACTCTCATGAGTTCAAAATTATCAAAAACTGAAGTAGTGAAAATCCCAAATTGATAAAATTTCACTACCTTCATAAGAAAACAACAATGTCAGAAACAAAACAGCAGGAAGCTACAACTGACGTAAAGTCAGATGCTGCGGTGGCAACACCAGCAGCTGCAACGCCTACAACGGCGCCAGCAACCGATGCACCAGCTGCGACAGAAGGGGACCGAGGTCCACGTCGCCGCCGCGGAGGTAACGATAGAAGAGGTGGTGGTCAAGGTGGACGACGTCCACGACGAGGTGGTCGCCCAGAACGAGTTCGTCCAGAATTCGATCAAAAGATTGTCAGTATTCGTCGAGTAACTCGAGTTATGGCTGGAGGTCGTCGTTTCTCATTCTCTGTATCAATGGTGATTGGAGATAAGAAAGGAAAGGTTGGAGTAGGAATCGGAAAAGCCGGTGATACACAACTAGCGATTGAAAAGGCAGTTCGAGATGCAAAGAAGAATATGATTACTGTTCCAATGACTAAGGAAGGAATCATCCCTCATGATGTACATGTAAAGTATGCATCAAGTGAAGTGATGATGATGCCTGCACCAGGTCGTGGACTTGTAGCTGGTTCATCTGTACGTACAGTGCTAGAACTAGCTGGAGTAAAAGACATCACAGCAAAAATCTTCTCTCGAAGTAAGAATAAGCTTAACAATGCACGCGCTGCTGTCGAAGCGCTCAAGCAACTAAAGAACGGCTAAAGTATGCAGCTTCATGAATTAAAGCCAACCGCTCCTCGTAAGTCAGCTAAGCGAATTGGTCGCGGAGGAAAGCGTGGTAAAACATCAGGAAAGGGTCATAAGGGTCAGAAGGCTCGAACTGGTAACAGTACTCGACCAGAAATGCGAGACATCATCAAGAAGCTTCCAAAGCTTCGAGGACACGGAAAGAACCGCGCCCGAACAGTAAACGCAGAGCGAGTTCTGCCTGTAGTAGTAAACGTTTCAGTGCTTGAGACAGCTTTCGAAGCCGGAGCAACAGTGACTCCAAAGTCATTGGTTACAGCTGGAATCATCAATGCTGTTAAGAAGCGAACACCAAAGGTTAAGTTGCTTGGAAACGGAAATCTAACCAAGAAACTAGTAGTTGAAGATTGTCAGGTATCGCAGTCAGCGAAAGAAAAGATTGAAGGAGCTGGCGGAAGCGTTAAATAAGCGGTAGCATTAGCTTATGCAAACATTCTTCCACAAACTAAAAGTTATATTCACTGAACCAGCTATTCGTAATCGAGTACTGTTCGTACTTGGTGCGTTAGTGGTTTTCCGAATGTTAGCTTCAATTCCGATTCCAGGAGTTGACCAAGCAGTTCTTGAACAATTCTTTTCAAACAACCAATTCCTAGGTTTGTTGAACATCTTCTCAGGAGGAGGTTTGGCTAATCTTTCGATTGTGATGCTTGGAGTAGGGCCGTTTATTACAGCCTCAATTATCATGCAGTTGTCGACAGTGATGTCGCCGGCTCTGAAGGCAATGTACACCGAAGAAGGAGAAGCAGGGCGAGCTAAGTTTACTCAGTTTAGTCGAATGCTTACTTTGCCTTTGGCTATCTTGCAAGGTTTTGGATTCCTCACTCTCTTGCAGAGTCAGGGGGTTATCACAGGCCTTTCAATGTTTGATTTCATCTTGAATATCATCTTGATTGTTGGAGGTTCAGTTCTATTGATGTGGATTGGTGAATTGGTGACTGAGTATGGAGTAGGGAACGGAGTTTCGATTATCATTTTTGCAGGTATTGTTGCGACATTGCCATCAACTGTGAGTCAGCTCTTCTTTACTTACGATCCATCTCAGCTACCTCTATACATCGGTTTCACTTTGGTAGCGATTGGTATTATTTATGCTGTAGTTGTAATGACTGAAGCAGAAAGACCAGTGCCGATTACTTACGCCAAGCAAAGTCGCGGTGGTTCTACTTATGGAACTAGCCAGTCTTACTTGCCAATGCGTTTGAATCAGGCTGGTGTGATTCCAATCATCTTTGCGTTGTCTATCATTTTATTCCCGCAAATGATTCTGAATATCCTCTCAGCCTTTGATCTACCTTGGGTAGCAAATGCTAATGAAGTCGTGACACAGTTCCTCAACAACCAGTACGCATACGGAAGTATCTATTTCTTGTTGGTGTTCTTGTTCACTTTCTTCTACACAGCAGTTACTTTCGACCCGGATGCAATCTCGAAGAACTTGCAGCGCAGTGGTGGGTTCATTCCTGGTATTCGACCAGGTGCTCACACAGCCGAGTACCTAGGTAACTTGGTAACTCGACTAACACTAGTTGGTGCGGTATTCCTTGGTTTTGTAGCGGTTCTACCAGTTGGTATGCAAATTGCTACTGGAGTAACAGCTCTAGCGATTGGAGGTACAGCAGTATTGATTGTGGTGTCAGTGGTGCTCGATTTGATTCGACGCCTTGATGCTCAAGTCTCAATGCGAGAGTACTAGAGAATTCTAGATAAGCAAAAGGCCGGCCCCTTCGGGGCCGGCCTTTTGTAATCCCTAATCCTTACGCAAAATACTTTTGTAATTTATTTGTCATGACAGCAGCTTTCTTTGGGTTGTGGTAAACAGTCAATTTAAATTTACCTTTGTTGTTAATTATTGTTTCTAACTCAGTTTTGTTAATAGTCCTCATTTGTCTGTTTCGCTCGATGAAAGAAATAAGTTTGTTATTGACGTTTCTGTCTAATTGGATTTCGTAGACCCAGTCACTAAGCAGAGAAAAGTATTGATGTTCATCCTGACGCAAAGGATTTTTGTCTACTGTAAATCTGAACTGTTGGTTTCTCCGGTTTTTAACAATCTCCATGTCTAAGGGTAGGGGGTGGGTAATTATAAGTCTTTGTTGTCTAGTTTGTTTCTTGACCCAGTACTCATCACTTTTGGGTTTTGAGTAATAGAACCAGTCGTGCGGAATAATCATGTAGACCGGTAAATTTTCAGGTAGCAGCCTTTCTAGTGTTGAGAAGCTCTGAGTCCAGTATGAATCCAACTCGTTTAAAGTGTTGAAAATAACTGTCAGCTTTTGTCCTCGTCGCAAATTTATAATATCACTCAAGGTCCCCTTATGATTGTACGTATCTAAAACCCTGCTCCATCTCTCTAGTTCACCCTCTATATACCAAAGCGTTAAACCAACCTTCTTGCTTTTTGATACAACGATACCGTCCTTTGTTAACTGCCGAAGCGATTTGTAGACTGCTTGGGGTGTTACGGAAGTTTTCTCCGTCACTGTTTTTAATAGAGTAGATTTTCCTTGAGAACCTTTTGACAATTCTCTGATAATGCATTTGTATACAGTCATAATTAAACTTTAAGTTTAAAATCACTTGTATAATGCTTGTTTTATTGAGTACTGTCAAACTTTAATCTAGCATGTCGTTAGCATCACTTTTGTTCCATTTAATCCAAGGAGAATTTTCATGCCCCCAAGTGGCTTCAGTAAGCCGGTAGTGAAAGGTGCTCTTCAATTCATCGGAGGATGTTACAGGGACTTGTTGCAAGAAGTCCGTGAGGGTAAGCACCCGTCCTTTGAGGCGGCAATTGAGTTCGAACTTAAACAAATCGAGCGCGTTCTTGAGCGAATTCATATCAATGAAAAGGGGGAATTGGTTGACCGAAAGGAGCAGGGTCAACTTTTACTTCCTGAGTGAATTTGCAAGCAAAAGGCCAGTCTTTTGAGACTGGCCTCTCTTTATTTTATTAATACTGGTTCTTGAATGAATATCCCAAGGGAACAGAGAAGTGGCGCTGTTCCCATACTTCGGAGTCTAGCCAGTCTTTGTACGCATCAAATATGGCGATGGCCACAGTTTGAGGGTCATTGCGTGAAGTGTCGATAATAAAGTCAAAGTGAGATTTTTCGTAAGGGTCAACCCCGTACATTTGTCTGAAGCGGCTTTGTTCATTTAGCATTCTTTCGCGAACTTGTCTCGACACATCTGAGAGAGAAGAAGAACTGGTCCCAACAGACTTGCGCATATTGTTGCTAACTGCATCTTTAAAAATGCGGGCTGTCGCTACTTCCAAATCCAAATCCAAGTAAACCTTAAATGATTCTGGAATCCAGTAAAACCCAAGTCTTGAATCAACGACGATGTCTTCTTTATCACGTAGGTCGCGTAATTTGTCGTCTACTTTAGCGTCAAGGTTGTGATTGGTTTCGGCGCGGCTATTGTATTCCTCTAGGGTCATGCGACTCTGGCTAAGAATTTGTCGTACCATGTCACCAGATGAGTGACGAGTGTAATTTAACAGCTCAGCTAGTTTGTCTGCTGTTGATGACTTGCCGCTGCCAGGCTTACCAGATAGGGTTATGATATGTTTCTTTTCCATGCGTTGATAGCATACCATATGTTGCATATGGGTAAAAAAGTTGCTACCCTCCTCTAATCTATGGAATATTCGACAAAATACCAAAGTATAGTTTTGATGGGCAAAATCGCTTCTGGTAAGGGAACTCAGGCTGAAATGATATTGCATCATTTTGGTGGAGCACTTTACTCAAATGGCAACAAACTTCGGCAGGTTATTCAGCTGCCGACACCATTTGGTAAAAAAATGAAGGATATGTATGAAGGTGGCTACTTGATGCCAGAGTGGGTAGCGTCGTACTGGATGACCCATGCGTTAGTTTCTCAGTTTGAAAGCGAGAGAGTGGTGTTTGAGGCGGTAGCCAAAAAGCCAAATGAGGCAGAATTATTCCATGAAATCCACGAATGGGTAGAGCGGCCGTACGTTGTTTTTAATCTAGAAATATCAGATGATTTGGTGAAGGAGCGTAGTGCCGAACGAGCGCGAGACGTGGTAGACTCTGCTAAGTCGGTTGAAAAAAGGTTGGAGGAGTACCATACTTACACCGCAAAATCTATTGAGTATTTCCGTGACCGCGGAACATTGATTGATATCGACGGAACAAAATCACCTGAAGAGGTAAAAGAGCAGATATTTACGTATTTAACTTCATAAGCATGGAACCACAGACAGTTATTTTTATTGGCCCACAAGGAAGTGGAAAAGGGACTCAGATTGAGAGGCTATACAAGGCTATTTCTGAAGCTGATCCGCTGCGTCGGATTGTCGATATCCAAACTGGACGACGCTTTCGCGCCTTGGCTGCCAAGCAGGAAACATTCGCTGAAAAGAAAGTGGCTCAAGGCTTAGATTCTGGTGAATTGCAGCCTGATTTTCTGACTCACATCTTGTGGGGTGAAGCGATGCTTAGTCAGCTAGACGATAACAGTCATCTTTTGATTGACGGTTTTCCTCGGACTGTTACTCAGGCAGAGGTTTTGGAAAACGCTTTAGAATTTTTTGAGCGTGAAAGTGTTCATGTGATTAATCTAGATACTCCAGAGGAGGTGGTGCGTAAGCGTATGTATGAACGTGCTCGTGACGATGATACAGCTGACTCTATCGAAACTCGCTTGCGCTGGTACCGAGAAGATACTTTGCCGGTGCTTGATTTTTATCGAGTGCGTCCAGACACACAAGTGCATGATATAGACGGTACTGATTCTATCGATGGAGTTCATGTGCAGATTCTAAAAGCATTAAACTTATAAATATGATTACTAAAAAAAGCCCTGAAGAGATTGAGGTGCTGAAGGAGGGTGGTGCCATCTTAGCTAAATTTTTGAAAGAGATTGCTAAAGTAGCGGTGGTTGGAGCCACGACTCTAGACTTGGATGATCGTGCGATGGAGCTAGTCGAAGAGTATGGAGTAGAGCCGATTTTGCTCGGTTACCATCCAACTTTCGCTGATAGGCCATATCCAGCTGCGGTTTGTGTGTCGGTCAACAACTGTGTACAGCACGGGATTCCTTCAACTGAGGTTGTTTTGCATGAGGGGGATGTAGTGAATATAGACATGTCTATTGCGTACAAGGGTCTCGTGGTTGATTCTGGTATTACTGTTGGAGTCGGAGAGATCGATGACGAGGCGCGACGATTGTTGGCTTGTACTCAAGAGGCATTGGCGATTGGTATCAAGCAGGCCAAGCCTGGTAACCATATTGGAGACATTAGTGCGGCGGTGCAAGAGTTTGTGGAGTCGCGTGGTTTCTCGGTGGTAGAAGTGCTTTGTGGTCATGGAGTGGGTTACGAAATCCATGAGGAGCCAACTATTCCAAACTTCGGAAAAGCTGGTACTGGGCCAAAAATTGAGGTCGGACACGTGTACGCTATCGAGCCGATTGTTAATGTTGGCAAGCCCGACGTTTTCTTTGATGACGAAGGCGACGGTTATAGTGTATATACTCAAGACGAATCCTGGAGCGCTCATTTTGAGCATACTGTAGCTATTACCGAAAACGGCCCGGTAATTTTGACGAAGTAGCATTATGAGACAGTTGAGCTTCAGGATTAAGGAAGGAGAATTGTTTCGAGAGTCTATTGAAAAACGTTGTGCCGAAGCTGGTGTGGAAGCGGGCGTTATCCTTTCTGCTGTTGGTGGCTTTCAGAAGTTAATATTACGGATGCCAATTTTGCCGAATCAAGAAAAACACACAGTAAAAGAATTAGAAGGACCATTTGAAATTGTTTCAATTAACGGCACGATTTCACCTAACGATTGTCACATCCATGTTTCCGCTTCCGACCAAGATGGTGTTTGCATTGGAGGGCATTTAAAAGAGGGTACGACAGTTAAGAATACAGCTGAGGTGGTAATAGGTGTATTTGATGATGTTGTTTTTGAAAGAAATATGGATGGCCAAACTGGGTACAAGGAGTTTGATCCAAAAACCCTTTAGCGGTAAAAAGGCCGGAAACCCTTTGGGTTTCCGGCCTTTTTTGCTATACTGCCGGCATAAATTTAATGCAATAAACATGTCAAAACATCCACATCAAGAGAGAACTTTTGTTATTTTGAAGCCTGATACAGTGCAAAGAAGTTTAATTGGAGAAGTAATTAAGCGTTTTGAGCGAACTGGGCTAAAGATTACAGCAATGAAGATGGCTGTGCCAAAAGAAGAACAATTACTAAAGCACTACAACAAAGATGATGCTTGGTTTTTGGCTAAGGGTACTCGTATTGTAGAAGATTTGAAGGCGCAAGGTCGTGAAGTAGATCGTGAGCCAATTGAATACGGAAAGGATATTATCCGTACTATTGTAAAGTACATGACTGCTGGTCCTGTAGTGATGATGATTATCGAAGGAAACAAGTCAATCGACGTTATCACAAAATTAGTCGGAACTACTGAGCCTTCTACTTCTGATGTAGGAACAATCCGTGGTGACTACACAGTGGATTCTTACGCTCATTCTTCATACGAAAACCGTTCAGTACGAAATCTGATTCACTGTTCAGATGTGCCTGCAGAAGCAGAACGAGAGATTGCAATCTGGTTTGATGAGTCAGAAATCATGGAGTACACAACAGCACAAGAAAGAATCATGTACGACGTGAATCTTGACGGTTCAGCTGAGTAGTTTTAGGGTTTGTTGTTCAGCGGCGCGGCCTTTAGGCCGCGCCGCTTTTGTGATAACGTTATTAGCGGAACCACATTTACGTATGTTCCGAATATTTAGCATTCGGGCTGCCTGCAGTCGCGATGAGTAATGAGAATCCGCAAGGAATTTCAGACACAAATCGGAAATGGTGCCCACTTGGCCTTAGGTCAGGAGCATGCGTTGGTGGTTCCCTAGAAACAACATCTCGAAAGAGGTGTTTTTTCTTGAATGAGCAAATGCCTGAAAGGCATATTGCGAATTTACGTCAGATTTTGCCCTGCCTAGGGCAAAATCTGACGAGTTTGTATAGAGCGAGACACAAACCAAAGTTACCCTCGACTCATGCGCTCCTTGAATGCCCCAGCCAAACCCACCCATTCATAGTCGCTTATCGCTGAGTGTAACTTTGGTTTGTTCAGTACTAAATCACCCTCGACTTATACGCTTCTTGAATACCCTATTCAAACCAACCTATTCACAAAGGGCCGGCGCCTTTGGCGCCGGCCCTTTCCTTGCTAATATGTATAAATGCTAAAACCAATAGTATTTATATTTCTGGTCTTGTCTGGACTATTTGCGATTTCTCACACGCTGGCGGTCGCAGCTTCTCTTTATTGGTACTATTGGTGGTTTGATATAGTGATGCATTTTTGGGGCGGAATACTAGTTGTTTTGGGTTTGTATGCGCTGTCTACATTCAGCCGTATTCATATCAAGCCTGACTTTAAGTTTGTGTTGTTTGCACTACTGGCAGTGACTGTGAGTTGGGAAATTTTTGAGAGAATGGTTGGTTTGTTCAATCAAGAAACTTACTGGTTTGATACACTAAAGGATATGTTGGTTGGTTTTGGTGGGGGATTACTAGCTTATGCATTTTTGCGAACCTATACAATAAGATAATATGAGTTCAACATTAGGATTTTATGGAGGAGTCGGTTCAGTGACGGGAGCTAACTTCATGTTAGACACCGGCAAGCTGGCTGTTTTGGTAGATTGTGGATTGGTGCAGGGAGATAAGTTTGCTAAAGAGGTGAACGCGAAACCGTTTGTTTATGATGCAAAAAAGGTAGATATTTTATTTGTGACGCATGCGCACGCCGACCACATTGGTCGTATTCCCAAGTTGGTGCGTGACGGTTTTAGAGGAAAGATTTATTCTACTGAGCCCACCAAAGCTCTAGCCGCCATAATGTTTGAAGATGCTTTGCATATCATGCTTTACGAAGCGAAAAGAGATAAACAGCCGCCGATGTACGGAGAGGAGGATATCGAGCTGGCATTATCGCTGTGGGACACCAGGGGCTATAGTGAGGCAATTAGCTTAGAAGATGACGTAACGGCCACTTTCTTTGATGCTGGGCATATCCTTGGGTCTGCTATGGTTCATTTTGAGCGTGACGGCAAGAAAATTGTTTTTACTGGAGATATCGGTAATGTACCTCAGCCGTTACTTGGAAAACCAGACATTCCAAAAAATTATGACTACATGGTAATGGAAAGTGTTTATGGAGACAGGGTGCACGAAGAGGTGGAAGAAAGAGTGGCTATCTTGCAGCATCATATTGAAGAAACTATTCGCACCAATGGAACTTTGATTATCCCAGCCTTTTCTTTGGAAAGAACTCAGGGAATCATTTTTGAAATTAATAACATGATTGAGTCTGGTAAAGTGCCAGCTATCAAAACCTATCTAGACTCACCGTTAGCGATTCGGGTGACTAGTGTTTATCGTGATTCGATTGAGTACTTGAAGCCTGAAGTACAGGAGCAGATAAAAGCCGGCGATGATATTTTTTCTTTTGACGGACTATCTTTCACTGAGACAGTAAAAGAGTCAAATCAAATCGCTAGGTTCAACGGTCCAAAAATAATCATCGCCGGCTCAGGCATGAGTCACGGAGGAAGAATCCGTGATCACGAAAAGCGTTATCTGGATGACGACAATACCACCCTTCTTTTGGTGGGGTATCAGACAGCTGGAAGTGTTGGGCGGTTGCTACAGGATGGAGCGAAGCATATAAAGATTGACGGCATGGATGTTAAGGTGAATGCCAAGGTTGTAACTATCAGAGGTTTTTCTGGTCATGCTGATCGCAACCAGCTAATTGATTTGGTTAATGGGGGTTGTGAAAACGCCAAGCAAGTATTTGTCGCGATGGGGGAGGAGAGGTCATCACTTTTCTTGACCCAGAGACTGCGAGATTATCTTGGGGTAAACGCACTGGCTCCAGACGAAAACGCTGAGATAGAAATCGATTTTTAAAGTGAGCAAGTAAAAGGCCGG
>JAGQMJ010000023.1 GCA_020428685.1 Candidatus Kaiserbacteria bacterium | reverse complement strand
CCGAAGGGCGCGCCTTTTACTTTCCCCCAAGGACAGTCTCCCAGACTGTCCTTCAGCCACAAAAAAACCGCTAAACGCGGTTCTACTTTGTGCCTCGAGAGGGAGTCGAATCTTACAGATTCAGTACAGGTTGTCGCTATTTATGTTCCTGCGTCACAAAATTGCTGGCAACCTTTTCGACCCGTGCGACGCTTTTTAAAAGAAAAAGCTGCACCCCTCGGCACAACTTTCACTACGTTCAATTTGTGCCTCGAGAGGGAGTCGAACCCTCAAGCCTTGCGGCATACGATTTTGAGTCGTACGTGTATACCAATTCCACCATCGAGGCAGGTGTGAGAAAGAGTGTAACAGAAAAAGCCATAGAAACAAATACTTTGGCTTGAGGTGTTTATCTAAAACCTGTGTATAAACCAAGTGTGCTAGAATGCTAAGAACGAGACGTAGAACTCGGAGGTAATATATAGCTGGTTTTTATTTATGGCATTTCAGGGAGATTCAATATATTGGGTGGAGGTTGAAAAAGTAGTTCCAAACCCATTTCAGCCACGGCGAGAGTTTGATCAAAATAAGCTGCAAGAGCTGTCTGATTCTATACGTATGTATGGAGTTTTGCAGCCTCTCACAGTGACTAGAAACGAGATTCAGAGAGAAGATGGTACTTTTTATACAGAGTATGAATTAATTGCTGGAGAAAGGCGTTTACGAGCTAGTAAGCTGGCTGGAGTGGCTCAGGTGCCAGTAATCATCCGCGAAGGGGAGCAGAGTGAGCAGGAAAAGCTCGAGTTAGCTATTATAGAAAACTTGCAGCGAGAAGACTTAAACGCTGTCGACCGAGCACTTGCTTTCAAGCAGTTGGCAGAAGTTTTTGGTCTTTCTCATGTGCAGGTAGCTCAAAAGGTTGGTCGAAGTCGAGAGTATGTTTCCAACTCCATTCGTTTGCTTGGTCTGCCGGATCATATCCTCACCGCGCTGAAGCAAGCAGAACTATCCGAAGGGCACGCCAGAACCTTATTGATGCTCAATGACAAACCAGAAGAACAAGAGGTCATTTTCCGTGAGATTCTCCTCAAGAAGCTTTCGGTGCGAGAAGTTGAGAGAATCGTGCGTAAGATTGCGACTGACAAAGTACGTAAAAAAGCTCCAGGAGAATTCGATGCTTATTTGATAGAGTTCGAAAAACAATTCACCGAAACTCTCGGCACCAGAGTACAAATCCAAAAGACCGATTTTGGCGGCAAGCTGACAATCGATTATTTCTCAACCGATGACTTGGCAGCAATTTTGAAGCGAGTGCGCGACGAGGAGGCATCATCAAATCGAGGTAATGAAAAAGAAATGTCGGCCAGACTGAGTAATAACACTCCGCTAGAAGTTTCTACTCCGGTGGTTTCTGTCCCTGAGCCTGTTGTTCAAAAAGAAGTGAGTGAGCCGGTATCTGAAAAGTCTGAGTCGCATTATGCTAGCCCGGCTACTCCATCAAATACTGCTAGTGAAATCCCTAAGCCTGCGGCTGAGGAAGAATTCTCATTGAGTTCATTTCTAAGTAGAAAAGAATCAGCTCCTCAAAACTTACCTCAGGAGGCAAGTGAGAAGGTTGATGCTGCGTCACCGAGTGAGGCTTTAAATCATTCGTATCAAGCTCCTCAGGTCGCACCAATGAATCAGGCTGAAGTAAAAGAAGAAGCTATTCCTACTGTCACTGCTCAGACCGACTTGGTACAACCAAGTGTTCCTGCGAATACTTTGACACCAGCTGTAGAGACAGAAGTACAGCCTAAGGAAAATGCGCCAGCGGCGATTCCACAAGCTGCTCCAGTACAGACTTCGGCACACAATCATTTTGGTTTCAATCGTTACCAAAATCACGCACCACATCAAAATAATGTACAGGCACCACAAACCCAAATACCAGTTGCAAAACCAGTAGAGCAGCCGCCACAAGCACCAAAGCCTGCTGAAAGTGACGACAGCAATCTTTACTCAATCAGAAACTTCTCAGTTTAGTTTTCGGTCTCAAGAGCGCTTTTGATGCGTCGTCTGGCTAGGGAAGTCTTGGCAAAGTGTAGCCACTTTGGACTTGGTTTGGCGGATTTGCGGGTTTCAATTTCTACAATATCGCCGTTTTTTAGTTCAGTATCAAGCTGGACTAATTTTCGATTAACCTTGGCGCCAAAAGTGTGGTCGCCAACTTCAGAATGAATGGCATAAGCAAAGTCTATAGAGGTGGCTCCAACCGGAAGATCTACCACGTCACCAATCGGAGTAAAGACGAAGATTCGATTTGAGAAAAAGTCGGACTCTGCATCTTCCACAAAGTCACTGGTTGGGTTTTCAGTTTCGTTGTAGGTCTGACCAATTTGTGAAATCCAGCGAGGGATTTTTTGGCTGTGGGGAGTAGATACACTTTTTTCTATTTCGTCTTCAGAGGCAGTGGCTCTTCTCGTGAATGGGCGGAAAAGTGCAGGGATAAGTGCACCAAACATAGATGGTTTAGGTTCGTCCGTGACGGTGGTTTGTTTGTATAAAATATGTGAAGCGACTCCGAATTCTGACTCTCGGTGCATTTGAGCGGTACGGATTTGGATTTCCAAAATGTTACCGTTTTGGGTAGTAACGGTGGTGTGCAGAGATTGGTAGCCGTTTGGTTTTGGGAAAGCAATATAGTCTTTGACTCGTTGAGGAAGCGGACGCCAGAGCTCATGGATGATGCCTAATGACCGATAACAATCTTCAACTGAATTGACCACAATACGCATCGCAAGCAGGTCATATATAGAGTCGATATCCCATTCCTTTCGCTTTAGTTTGTGGTAAAGGCTGTAGCGACCCTTAACTCGAAATGAAGTATGAAAATCGATTAGACCAACTTCAGCTAGTCTTTTTTGTAGAATCTTTCTTTCTCTTTCTAAAATTTCTTCAGCCTTACTAAAACGCTTGGTAAGGATATCGGCTACACGTTTTGATTCTTCGGGGTAAACATATGGAAAAGCAAGGTCTTCAAGCTCTTTACGTAGCTTACCCATTCCGAGACGGTGGGCGACAGGGACGTAAATCTCAAGAGTTTCTCTCGCGATACGTTGTTGCTTTTCGGCTGGGACATGACCAAGTGTCTCCATGTTGTGGAGTCGGTCTACGAGCTTGATAATCAAGACACGGATGTCTTGACTAGTGGCTACGAAAAGTTTGCGTAAGCTTTCGTTGTGTCGGTCTGTGCCGTAGTAGCGAACGGAGCTTAGTTTGGTTACACCTTCAACCAAGAATAGTACTTCTTCACCGAAGTTGCGCTCAATGTCCTCTGATGTGACAGGGGTGTCTTCAATGGTGTCATGAAGTAGTCCGGCACAGATGGTGCGAGGTTCCATTCCCATAGCAGCTAGCTTGTAGCCCACACTTGATGTGTGAGTCATGTATGGCTCGCCAGAGTAGCGCTTGTGGTCTTTGTGCGCTTCAGCCGCATAGTCGTAAGCCTTTTTGATCAGGGCTTTATCAGCGTCGCTGGGACTGTGGATTTGTGAAAGGATGTCTTGGATTGAGTGCATAACTCTATTCTAGATACATGATTGATAATTTACAAGTAATAACAAAACCCCTCACGCATGCGTGAGAGGTTTTGTTATCTTTGCTTTAGTAAATCGATAGCGATTTCTAGAGTGATGTCTTCAGTTTTTATATTGTCTGGGATGCCAATGCGCTTGAATCCTTTTTTGAGGTAACGACCTGATTTTGATTCAAAAACATTTACTAGCTTGTGGGTTTTTGGATTTACTCCCAATTCAGCGATAAGTTTTTCACCTTTTCGCATTTGCTTTGGTTCAGCCAAAATTTCCATTGCACGTTCGTAGGTGATGTCGTAAGGGTTGTCCTTCTTGTCCTTCAGTGAGCGGAAGTCTCCTGCGTGAGCAATGTACGGACCATACTGGCCTGCGTTGGCCATGATTGGTTCGTTGGTCTTGGGGTGCAGGCCAAGCTCTCGAGGAAGTAGTAGATACCGCACTGCTTCGTCTAGGGTGACGTCTTCTGGTTTTACATCTGGAGGAAGTGAAGATCTTTTTGGTGCAACTAACTTTTTACCTTTTACTTTTTCTGGTGTTTCACCTAGTTGGACGTACGGTCCAAATTTACCATTCATGATGAAGATTGGTTCTCCGGTTTCTGGGTGATTGCCGATTGGTTCATCGGGTTTTACTTCTGAGCCGTCGATTAGTCGTGCGCCATTGCAGTCTGGGAAGCGGTCACAAGAAAGGAAGGTGCCGTTTTTGCCAAGCTTCTTTACCATGTCACTGCCACACTCTGGGCAGGGGAAGCCAGCTGGTCCGGGGCCAAGGGTGGTGAGTTTTTCGATGTCTTCTTTAGCTGCTACAGCTTTTTGGAATGGTTCATAAAAATCTCCAAGAGTCTTTTTGTATGAACGATCGCCATTGGCGATGTCGTCGAGCTGGTCTTCCATATCACTAGTAAAATCGTCCCCGATGTAATCGTGGAAGTGTTCTTCAAGGAATGAAGATACGACGTCGCCGGTGTCTGTAGGTAAAAGCGTACGACCTTCTTTCTCGACATAACCACGCTGAACAATCGTGTTCATGATTGAAGCGTAAGTTGATGGTCGGCCGATGCCACGCTTTTCAAGTTCTTTGATGAGGCCAGCTTCTGTGTAGCGGTTCGGAGGTTGGGTTTGCTTGGCTTCGATGTCTAGGTCAGAACAATTTAATGGTTCGCCGGTTGAGAGCTTCGGTACTTCGGTGTCCTCTCCACGAGCTCGGTAGTCTACCTTGAGCCAGCCATCGAAGATTACCCGAGAGCCGTTGACCGCAAAATCAGGGATAGTTTCCTTGCTGTCTGTGACGTTGGCGATGAGCTTGGTGCGTTGCAAAACAGCGTCAGCCATTTGCGAGGCAACGGCTCTTTCCCAGATGAGCTGATAAAGTTCTTTCTGGTCACCAGTTCCGCCGGCAGAAAGTTTTTTGAAGTTGGTTGGTCGGACCGCCTCATGAGCCTCTTGAGCTGATTTGCTCTTGGTCTTGTAGGTGCGCGGAGTTACGTAGTTCTTTCCGTATTCAGAGCTCAGGTAAGCAATAATTTGTTTTTCTGCCTGCTTACTCATGCTGGTGCTGTCGGTACGCATGTATGTGATATGTCCAGCTTCATAAAGCTTCTGAGCAGCTCCCATGGTACGAGAAGGGGTAAATCCAAGTCTGGTCGAGGCTGTCTGCTGAAGAGTAGAAGTAGTAAACGGTGGTTTTGGAGAACGCTTGGCCTCGGTTTCTTTGATAGAGGTCACGCTCCACTTATGCTTTAGGCCGATTGACTTGATTCTTTCTGCCTCTTTTTCTTCACTTGGTTCAACTGTGCACAAAAACGGCATGTCTGCTTTTGCTTTATTTAAATACGCTGTGAGAACAAAATAATCATCAGGAATAAACGCGCGAATTTCTCGCTCTCGCTCCATTACGATACGTAAGGCAGGGGATTGTACTCGCCCAGCTGAAAGACCGTAGCGTACTTTTTTCCAAATAAGACCAGATAGGTCGTAGCCTACCAAACGGTCGAGAACTCGACGGGCTTCTTGAGCTTCTTTTAGATTTAGGTCTAGGTCACGTGGGTGCTCGATAGCTTCTTGTACGGCCTCCTTAGTAATTTCATTGAAAGCAACTCGATGGAGGTTGGGGTTTTTTGCTTTTATTAATTCAGCTACGTGCCAAGCGATAGCTTCTCCTTCTCGGTCGGGGTCGGATGCAAGTAGCACCTCGTCTACTTTGGCCGCTGCCGCTTGTAGACCTTGGATTACTTTGTCCTTGCCTGGGGAGATGATGTAGCGTGGTACAAAACCTGCCTCAATATCAACAGCGTCTTTGTTGGTCTTTGGAAGGTCTCGCACATGACCAATAGACGACATAACCTTGTAGCCTGTTCCAAGATATTTCTCGATAGTTTTCGCCTTGGCTGGCGACTCTACGATGACTAGGGTCTTTTTTGACATAAATTATGATTGCGTAACAAATACTAGCACGAAGCGAATCTGTCAACTAAGTTGTTCTTTTGGATGGGTAAATCTTTAATGGTGATCGTCAGGCTTGGCGGTATATATTTTGGTCGCTTTTGATGTGGCCTTGTAGCTCCATCATCATGAGTAGTTGCGAAGCTTCGTTGGTCGGGAGTTGGATGAGGCGGATTAAAGCGTCGCGATGGGTGGGTTCAGTGAGGAGCTGAATGACGGCTGATTCTTGGGGCGACAAATGCTTTATCGGAATGGTGGTGGGAGTAGAGTCTGTTTCGATGTGTAGGCACTCCAGTATGTCCTCACTTGAAGTGACTGGAGTGGCGCCGAGTTTTAGAAACTGATGTGTGCCAGCGCTGTTTTTTGAAAAGATGCTCCCAGGTACTACTAATAGTTCGCGGTTATAGTCGGTGGCTAGTCTAGCTGTGATAAGGGTGCCAGACTTTTCTCCGGCTTCTATTAGTAAGGTAGCGTGACTGATGCCGGCTACTAGTCTGTTGCGTTGCGGGAATGACCACTTGGTGGCCTGAAAGTCTGGTTCGTATTCTGAGAGAAGGCCGCCGCCAGCTTCGAGGATGCGTTGGGCGAGGCGGCGGTGGGTGGCGGGATAGATGACGGAGTCGTCTATCCCGCCACCCGGAATGGCTAAAGTATATAAATTATTCCTCAAGGCAGCTTCGTGGGCCAGAGAATCAATTCCAAGTGCCAGCCCTGAAGCTATGCCAATTTGGTGGCCGGCCAAACCGGCCACCAATTCATCGACCACTTGCTTGCCGTAGCTGGTGTATTTTCTGGAGCCGACAATAGACAAGAGTTTGATTTCTGGATGGGGAAGGGTGCCACGGTAATTTAATTGTTTGGGAGGTTGCGGGATTTCCAAAAGCCTTTTTGGAAACCCCGCAACCGGCAGCTCCTGAATTGGAAAGTTCATATTAATAAAATCCTAGCATGTCCAGTCTACCGACTGATTCTGTTTCGTGTATAATCGTATTTGTTACTAATTATTTTGGGGCGGCTTTTTGCAGATTTATTCATGCAAAAAATATAGTCGCTCCGCTCATTATTTTTTGCATGTTGGATATAAAATTTATTCGAGAAAATCTCGAACTGGTAAAACTAGCTGCTACCAAAAAGAAAACAAAAATTGATCTTGATAGACTAATCAAGGTTGATAACTCGCGTCGCGATATCATGCAAAAGATTGAAGAACGTCGAGCAGAACAAAACCGCGTGTCTGATGGAATTCCAACCGCATCAGATGATTCTGTTCGTCAACAGCTCATTTCTTCAATGCAAACTCTTAAGGCTGAAATTCAGTCTGAAGAAGAGGCCCTGAAGCCTATTATGGAAGAATGGCAATCACTAATGCTGCAGGTTCCCAATATTCCCGACATGTCTGTACCAGACGGTGATAGTGATGCTGACAATCAAGAAGTTAAAACTTGGGGTGACCAAACTAAATTTGCTTTTGAAGCTAAGGATCATGTGGAGCTGATGACTACTCATAAAATGGTTGACTTCGAACGTGGTTCAAAAGTTCATGGTTTTCGAGGGTATTACTTGCTTGGTGACGGAGCGCGATTGTCTTGGGCGATTTGGAACTACGCCAATGATTTCTTTGGTAAAAAAGGATTTGTACCAGTGATTCCACCAACGATTGTGCGGAAAGCAAATCTATACGGGACCGGACACCTACCAAATGAAGCAGATGATGTGTACCGAACTCAAGATGAAGACTATTTGATTGGGACGAGTGAGGTGTCTGTCATGGGTTACCATGCTGACGAAATTTTGGAGCAGTCACAATTCCCGATTAAGTTCCTTGGTTTCTCTCCGTGTTATCGACGCGAAGCTGGAAGTCACGGTAAGGATACTCGTGGGCTGATTCGGGTACATGAATTCTACAAGCTTGAGCAAGTGCTACTTTGTGAGGCCTCTCATCAAAAGAGTGTTGAATGGCATGAATGGCTCAATCAAAACACTGAAGAATTTATCGAGTCGCTAGGGATTCCGTATCGCACAGTTTTGAACTGTGGCGGAGACTTGGGTCAGGGACAGGTAAAAAAGTACGATGTAGAACTGTGGGTGCCAGGGGAGCAGACATATCGTGAAATCAGTTCTGCCTCATACTTCCACGATTTCCAAACCAGACGCTTTAATATCCGCTATCGAGATGAGGCTGGAAAGATTCAGTATGCTCATTCACTCAACTGTACAGCGATTCCGACTCCACGAATCTTGGTTTCACTGATGGAAAACTTTCAGCAAGCTGACGGAACGGTAGTCGTGCCAGAAGCTTTGCGACCGTATTTTGGTAAGGATGTAATTGGGTAAAACAGTAAAGCCGATAGGGAAAATAGGCGCGGATGACTTCGTCATCCGCGCCTATTTTCATGTTACGATATCACCATGAATCCGCGCAGAAAAAGACTAGATCCAAACACTGTTGTTTTGCTGAAGCAAATTTCCTACGGTCTCCTGACCATCTGTACTGTTTCGTTGATTATTACTGGTATCTGGTATGGCACCAGAATCCAGTCACTGACCATAAGTGAAGTGACTATTTCAGGAGGAGAAACTATAAGTAAGTCTGAGGTCGAAGATGCAGTCAGGGAGCCATTGGAGGGTAATTATCTGGGGCTGATTCCAAGAAAATTTGCATGGTTCTATCCAGAGGAAGAAGTCTTAGAAAACGTAAAGAAAATTGAGCGAATCAATAATATCTTTCTACAAAGAGAAAGTGGCACAGAACTCTCGATAAAATTTGATGAATATGTACCGGCTGCTCTTTGGTGCAAGGCGTCTGATGTTCACGAATGTGTTTTTATAGACAAAAGTAGCTTTGCCTTCACTAGAGCTCCGGACTTGGGCGGTGGATTTTTTGTTAGGTTTGTAAGAGTTGCTGAAGATTATTCTTTGAGAGAAAATTTCTTAAATCAAGAAGACTTTGATTTTTTGGTAGGTTTAGCTGGGTTGCTCTCTGAAATTGATTGGGCTGTTTCTAGTATAGAGGTAGATAAGGCAAACGATGCGTTTTTGCGACTGTCTGGTGGTGGTGAATTGAAGGTGGCGATAGTAGATAGTCCAGCCAGCGTAATAGAAAACCTAAAAACAATCCTAGTGTCTGAAGAATTTTCTCACCTCAAGCCTGGGAATTTTCAATATATCGACTTACGGTTTGGTAATAAGATTTTTGTTAATGAAGAGGAGGTTGGGAGTGTAGAAGAAAACGAAACCTCCACATCGACAAGCGGTGTGGAGGGGTGATGTTATTTTTTTTGCCTGACGATCTTCCATCTTGTGGATGGGTTCCATTTTGGAAAAAATATCCAAGCAATGCCATAGACTATATTTGCAACTGCCATTAATAGCACAATTAGTGAAACTAAGTCCCATATCAAGTGTAGGAAGGAGCTAAAAACATCTTCAGTATAAATCTCCATCATCAGGAGGCTGGTCTTGGACATGTATAAGCTGACATTTTCTTGTGCCTTGCCAAGAAAGAAAATTAAGAGTCCTTGAATACGAATCACTAAAAGTGATTCGCCGAATTCATTTCTTTCGTCAAACACCTCGTTCTCCTTGCAAAGTTTTTGTCTGAGGGTAAAGTACTATTCAAATGAATTTTTGGCAACAGTTACCAAAGCCCTTTTTTACAGTAGCGCCAATGGCTGATGTCACGGACGCTCCTTTTCGTCGCATGATTGCAAAATACAGCGCGCATAAGCGAGCTGATGGAACCGTCGGTGGCCCTGATGTGATGTGGACGGAGTTTGTGGCGGGGGATGGGCTGGTGCGAGCGACTCCAGAAGGGAAAGAAAAACTGATGGCTGATTTGATTTATGTTGAGGAAGAGCGACCGATTGTGGCGCAGCTTTTTACCAGTAATCCTGAGCATATGGAATACGCAGCGAAACTTGTCCGCGAGCTTGGGTTTGATGGTGTGGATATAAATATGGGTTGTCCAGATAGGTCTATCGAAAAGCAGGGTTGTGGTTCGGCCATGATTAAAAACCCAGACAATGCGAAGGAGATAATCCGAGCTGCCAAACGTGGTGCCAAAATGGGCGAAGTGGATGGTATTCCCGTGTCGGTAAAGACTAGGCTTGGGTATTATGAAGATGAGTTGGAAAGATGGCTGCCGGCGATTCTGGAAGAATCGCCGGCAGCCATCACTCTCCACGCCCGAACCCGTAAGGATATGAGCAAGGTGGCCGCAAGGTGGGAGCGAATAAAAAGAGCGGTTGAAATCCGGAATGAACTAAAATCAGAAACTTTGATTATCGGCAACGGTGATGTTTTGTCTCTGGAAGATGGGCGCCGGAAAGCGGAGCTTTCCGGCGCCGACGGAGTAATGGTCGGCCGTGCCTTATTTGGTAACCCATGGTTTTTCCATCCTAGCAAAAAGTTGCCAGTCAGGCTCACTGTTTTGCCGACCTCAGGGGTAGACCGAGACAAAATTCATGAACAAGATGTGTCTGATGATTCGTTCGAATACATTACATTGGAGGAGAGATTGCGAGTAATGATTGAGCATACAAAACTATTCGAAGAAATACTTCCATTCAAAAATTTTTCCATAATGAAAAAGCACTACAAGGCTTATATCAATTCTTTTCCTGGTGCA
>JAGQMJ010000022.1 GCA_020428685.1 Candidatus Kaiserbacteria bacterium | reverse complement strand
TGAGTCAACTCATCGAATCATGAAAGCCTTATCCGCTTTGGCAGAATTACATCCTCAAGCAAAAGTATTCATTGCTCGAGAGCTAACCAAAATTCATGAAGAATTATTGGTCGGCACCCCAGCAGAACTTATCGAAATATTCGAATCAAAACCAGTCAAGCAAAAAGGGGAATTTGTTGTGTTGGTTGATACTTCAGAAACTGAGTAAGAACGGAATTGTGTGATGAATGAGGTAGGAAACACCTTCAAACAATCCAATTACTACCAAGATGGTCAGAGAGAGAAGGGCGGTGCCTACCGCAAGCCAAGCTAAATGGCTCTTTTTAACTACTGGATAACCACTTTCTGCTATGGCAATGTCTGCTTCTGCAAGAATGGTGAGAATAGAAATCACCAGCCCAAAAAGACAAATCAGGCTGACAGCCCAAGGGTTGAATTCGGGGTACATAAGAACACTCCTGTCGTGGGTCCTTTTTTGATTATACACAGAATGGTTAATTTCGCATCATTTTGGTTTTTGCGTTATACTCTCATTTAATAAATCGTATGAGCAAAGAAACCCTAGTTTTTATATTTGGAATCCTACTTACTGTCACACCTTTTTTAGGAATACCATCACTATGGCGTCAGTATGGGGTAATGGGAATCGGAATTATTTTGATTTTGGTTGGGTATGCTCTGCGCCGACAAGTCTACTTACAAAAAATTGATCACGGAAACGGCGAGCGTGGCGATGATTCATTTGTTGAAACAACTGAGACATTATTTGATGATCGTGAGTTAAAATAAGCACATGCACAAGATAGGTACACCTTTAGTCGTCGTAGCAATTATTTTTGCTGTGGTGACAGTTGTGCCTTGGGGAGTTTTTGATGTTGAGTCAGAAGGCATTGAGCAGAGCGCGTCCACTACTAAAATAAAAGAGGCACCTGTCCTGCCTGAAGAAGAGGCAGTAGAGGAGGTGATTGATGAGCGCCTAGTAATAAGGCATGTTCCATTGCCTGAGCAGGTAAAAACCATTTACATGACTTCGTGTGTAGCTGGCACTCCTTCATTTAGACAGAAGCTGGTTCAGCTGATGCAAGAAACCGAAATCAATTCAGTGATTATTGATATCAAGGATTACTCAGGCACTATCTCTTTTCCAGCTGCTAGTGAAAGCTGGAAGCCTGCTTGGCAAGAGGCGAGGTGTGGCACTAGGGATATGTCACAGTTGATAGAAATGTTGCATGACAACAATATCTTCGTGATTGGTCGCATTACAGTTTTTCAAGATCCTTTCTATGCTCCCAAGCATCCGGAGTTGGCAGTGTTGCGAAGTGATAAACAAACTGTATGGAAAGATCATAAAGGGTTGTCTTTTGTGGATGTAGCGTCAAAGCCTTACTGGGATCATATTATTGAGCTATCTGTTGATTCATACAATATTGGTTTTGATGAATTGAATTATGATTATGTTCGCTATCCGTCAGATGGAAACATGTCTGATACTTATTATCCGCAAAGTGTAGCGGGGGAGTACGGTATGGATAGGCAAGCCAATCTCGAAGCCTTTTTCAAGTACCTAAATGAGCGCCTTGATGATGAAACTCTCTTTGCAGAATTCAGGCATGACAATACCGGTCGAGCCTCGAGCACTCCTTGGACGTCAGCTGATTTATTTGGTATGACGACTACCAATTTTGATGATCTTTCAATCGGTCAGGTGCAGGATAGAGCCGCACCGTATTTTGATTTTATTGCGCCGATGGTTTATCCATCGCATTACCCAAAAAGTTTTCTAGGGCTAGGGAATCCAAATGATTACCCGTACAAGGTGGTGAATTACGCAATGCAAGCAGGAGTAGACAGGATGATTTCTTCGACCACGCCCATGCAAGGTTTTTTGCATACACCGATTACGGTGACTAATGCTAGCGGTACTGTGCTAACGACAGGTGAGTACATCAAGCCAGTTTATGGGCCAGATAAATTCCGAACTTGGATTCAGGATTTTGATTACGGAGGAGATTACGATGCGGCTGATGTGCGAGCGCAGATTCAGGCAAGCTACGATGCGGGGGTAGACAGCTGGATGATTTGGGCGCCTTCAAACATCTACACCAAGGCAGCATTACTGCCGGCAGAGGCTCCAGCCCAATAAGTGCTGGGTGTTGGCTAGTTCACTTTTCCCTTAATTTATAGGTTATTATTACAGTATGTCCGACAAGACAGACGGTTCAGTGCGACTGATATCATATATGGAAGATCAGCCTCAAGACGGAAAAGGCATGCTTATTCCACGTGCGCGTCAGGCGAGTACGAAAGCAGAGCCGACCAAAAGTTTTTCTTTTGCTAGCAGCAAGTTTACGACTGTGGCCTTTTCGTTTTTGGGTGTATTTGCTCTCTTGGTACTCGGGACAACTGGATATGGTTTGGTTTCTCAGGCCAATCTGGCTTCTGCTCCGACTGTGATGATTGTTGACCCATATTCACAAAATGCAACCGCGCTTGGTTATGGTCCACAAGTCGCTCTATCAAAAACCAATTTTTACATCGAAACAAGAGATGCTTTTATTGACGAAAGTCTGACCTTTGTCGAAATTGATTTAACTCAAATGCAGCTTCGTTTCTTTAAGAAAGGAGTATTGCTTTTAAGTTCAGAGATTTTGGGAGTTGGTGAAGACGGTTCTTGGTGGGAAACTCCATCTGGTTTATATAAAATAGAAAAGAAAGAAGAGAAAGTTTTTACAAATTTAGGACAAGTCTATTTACCATGGAATATCACTTTCCAAGGAAATTACCTAATCCACGGCTGGCCAATCTATCCTGATGAAGTCGAGGTTGAAGAAGGATTTGCTGGCGGAGGAGTGCGCTTAAGTGATAAAGATGCTCAGGCTCTGTATCAAAATGTCAGGGTTGATACGCCAGTTCTGGTTCATTCAGAAGAGCCAAAGCGAGATACTTTTGTATATGAGCCACAAGTATCAGAGCTTGATACTCCGCATTACTTCATTGCTGATATCGACAACGGCACCGTCTTGGCTTCGACTGCCCTAGAGGCAGAAGCTCCGATTGCTTCATTGGTAAAACTCATGACGGCTGTGGTAGCCTCAGAAAAAATAAATCTAGATGGTCGAGTGCGAGTGACTTCTCCTCATTTTGTTACGTCGCTTATTCCTCGCTTGTCTGAAAGAAGTAGCGTTTCGATGTATAGTCTGCTCCAGCTCTTGTTGGTCGAGTCTTCCAATGAAGCTGCTGAAACTATCGCCGGAGAGATTGGGCGTGAGGAATTTATCGCCGCCATGAATGATAAGGCTCGGCAGCTCGGCATGATGAATACGCACTTTGCTGACCCGTCTGGGCTGAGCTCAGAAAATATTTCCTCACTGGGTGATTTGTATCGCCTAACAAAATACATTTACGACAACAGAAGTTTTATTTTTGAAATTACTGCTAGCAAGCCTTTACCAGGGGCTATGGTGGGAGGTGAGTTTGAAGGCTTGGTGAACTTTAATGAGGTAAAAGATTTGGACAATTTTGTTGGTGGCAAGGTGGGCGAAACTCTAGCTGCCGGACAAACTTCCATTACTCTACACAAGATTAATTTTAAAGGCAGCGACAGAACAGTGGTTGTTATTTTGCTTGGTTCTGACAGTCGAACCGAAGATGTTCAGACATTGATAAAATTCGTGGAAGGACGTTTCGGACGCTAGTGTTATACTATTTTTAATATGACAGCCTTTGATCCAGAGAAGATCACTTTTTTCGCCAAGACTGATGCTCGAGGAGCTGAGGTGCCTTTTGGTATTCGAGCCAAAGACAGACAGCGCCACATGTACGTGGTCGGCAAGACTGGTATGGGTAAGTCTACTCTGCTCGAAAACATGGCTGCTCAAGATATCCAAAACGGCGAAGGTATGGCCTTCATCGATCCTCACGGTTCGGCGGCAGAGACACTTCTCGAGTACGTGCCAGAACATCGAGTGAAAGACGTGGTGTATTTTGCGCCGTTTGATTTGGACAACCCAGTTTCTTTCAACGTGATGGAAGATGTGGGGGCAGATAAGCGTCACTTGGTAGTGTCTGGACTCATGTCTACCTTTAAGAAAATTTGGGTAGACGCCTGGAGTGCGCGAATGGAATATATCTTGACCAACGCTCTTTTGGTTTTGATTGAATATCCAGACACGACTTTGTTGTCTGTGAACAGACTTTTCATTGATAAGAAGTTTCGTGAACAGGTGGTAAATTATTGTAAGGATCCAGCAGTGAAGTCTTTTTGGACAGAAGAATTTGCTGGCTATACCGATAGGTTTGCAGCTGAAGCTTTGCCGGCTATTCAGAATAAGATTGGTCAGTTTACTGGTAATCCGTTGATTAGAAATATCATCGGACAGCCTCATTCTAGTTTTGATATTCGCCAGATTATGGATGATAAGAAAATTCTTATCATGAACCTTTCAAAGGGATTGATTGGTGAGACGAATGCAAATCTGCTCGGCTCGATGCTGACGACTCGTATTTATTTGGCAGCGATGAGCCGAGCAGATTTGCCGGTAGAAAAGATGAAGCAAATGCCAAACTTCTATTTTTATGTAGATGAATTTCAGTCTTTCGCCAATGCCACTTTCGCCAATATCCTTTCTGAAGCTCGTAAGTATCACTTGAACCTCATCATCGCTCACCAGTATATCGAGCAGATGGAAGAGGAGGTGAGAGATGCTGTTTTTGGTAACGTCGGTACAACTGTATCTTTCCGAGTTGGTCCTTTTGATGCTGAGACTCTAGAGACAGTCTTTACCCCACGCTTTTTGGCGGCTGATCTAGTGAATCTTGGTTTTGCTCAGATTTACCTTACTCTGATGATTGATGGAATTGGCTCGCAGCCTTTCTCGGCTGTTACCTTGCCGCCTATCCAGAGACCGCCGGTTTCTTGCAAGGGTATGGTTTTGGAGTCTAGTAGAAAATTGTATGCCAAAGACCGTGAATCAGTAGAAAAAATTGTGGCTGATTTGCATACACCAGAAAAAAAAGAGGACACTAGAAAAAGCTTTGATAAAAATGGCGGCAACAATGGGTTTAATAAAAATCAGCCGGCTAAACCGTGGCAAGGAAAGAAACCAGAGGGGCAGCAGCAAAGACCATCAGAAAATAATGAACAGCGCCGCCCAAATCAGGAGCAAGCTCGACCGGGTCAACCTAGGGCAGAATTTTCGCGGTTACAAAAGCCAACACCAAACCAAAAGTCACCAGAAGACTTGAGAAATATTTTATCTAAGATGACAAAGAATAACGAGTCTGGCAGCAATGGTAAAAGTAACTCGGTCTCAGTGTCTACAAAAGATTCAGGGAGTGAACATAAGAATAATTCTTCTAAGCCAAAGCCAGAGGCTGATTTGAAGAGTGCGCTTGCGTCAGTGCTTAGTAGCGTGGCTCCGGCCGCAACTGAGAAGAAGCCTGCAGTGGATGAGGTTAAAGCCGATTCATCTCCTACCTTAAAGCGGAGAGAAAATAATAGTCCTAGACCGGCAGCTCATAACAATAATGACAATCAAAAAAGAGGTGAAGGTGAAAAGAGAGATGGTGAGTCGCAAAAACCACGATCGGCAGATTTTGTAAGGAAGAATAATCAATCCCCGTCACAGTCCGGTATACGTAGAGTGGTGGTAGAACAGAAGAGATTTCATCCGGTGGAAAGAGAAGGGGTGGTGACAGAGGAGAAACTGGAATCTTCTCCTAAAGAGGCTGCGCCGATGGCTGATGTTGCACCGCTTCGCCGTCAAAATAATCTTAATACAGCTGAGATTAAGAGGATGTTAAGACATAACGATCAAGAACGTTCTCCGTTTGTTTAGTATGAAGTGGTTTTGGGTTCTGTTTTTACTTTTGCCAATATCAACTTTTGCTCAGGTGTCTATCAGTGAGGTGGCATGGATGGGTTCGACTGAATCTGCCAATCATGAATGGATAGAGCTGTACAATAGTGGAGAAGCAATTGATGCGACTGGATGGATTCTAAATGACGGAATGAATTTAAATATTGAATTGGTTGGAACTATTCCGGCTAAAAGTTACGCTGTGTTGGAACGGACCAGTGATGATTCCGCCAAAGGTGATGCATTTTTGATTTATACGGGAGCTTTAGTGAATACCGGCGCAACGTTAAAGCTTTTGCGAAGTGACGGCACATTGGTCGATCAGGTCTCTGGTGGAGAAAATTGGTCTGCGATTGGTGGCGATAATGTGACGAAAGAAACGGCTCAGTATTCGGCGGCAGGGTGGGTGACGGCTCTGCCGACTCCTGGAAAAATCAATCCTGAGGTCGGCAGAGCCGTTACCGAAACTACCGTCCAGACTCCGTCCTCTCCAGCCAAATCAAAATCACCGGCAATAAGGCAGGGAAGTGGCGAAGCTGTAAAGTTGGAACTTCCAGACAATACTCTAAAGATTAAAGTTGAAGCGCAAAAGCTTGGTTATGTAAATCAGGAAATTTCCTTTAAAGCTATTTCATCTGGAATAGGTAAAACTCTGCTTGATTCGCTTGAATACCGCTGGAACTTCGGTGATGGAAACACTTCCGCCTTAGCAGAAACAAAACATACCTTCTCTTATCCTGGTACTTACGTGGTGACAGTTTATGCTGGTTTTAAAAGACAGGAGCAAGTGGCTAGACACGAAATAACAATTCTACCGGTTGAAATATCTTTAACTACAAATTCTTCAGGTGACGTCCAGATTAACAATGATTCGCCATACGAAATAGATATTTCTGGTTACAGATTAGTTGGAGCAAAAGAATTTGCATTCCCTCCGTACTCGGTGATGTTGCCAAGCCAAACTGTTACAATTCCATACCAAAGAATTGGGGAGACCAGTCAAAACCTGGTCGCCCTATACGATGCTCGTGATGCGATGCTGGTTTCACTTTTACCAACTTCGTTGCAATCAAATAGCTATAGTAACGTGCTGGCTGCCAAGCATGATGTGTCTGAAAAAGATGAAAGTGACAGTGCTCACCCAGCCGCAAATTTTAGTTTTAAAACCATAGACAATACCGCTCAGGAAGTCGCGGTGGAAGAGTCTGATAATTCGCTTGAGGATCTGGTTGAAAAACCTTCTGTTTCACAAACTGCTTCTGTTATTGGTTCTTCAGATAGTTCTGATTCAAATCAGCAGCTCGCTTACCTTGGCTTGGTTGCGGTATTGGTGTTGGCTATACTAGCTTTACTTGCAGTACCAAAACGTTCAGAGGAGAATCATAACTAAAGTGGATATTTTTTGGTACTATAGAACATTATGACTACAGATAAACAGCAGTTGGCAGTAGTGACAGGTGGAGCTGGTTTTGTTGGTTCGCATTTGTGCGAGCGGCTGGTAAAAGAGGGGTATAAGGTAATTTCACTGGATAATTATTTCACTGGTACCACCGAAAATCACGTCGAAGGAGTTGATTATCGTGAGGGTCACACCAAAAATATCAGTCAGCACATTACTGAAACTCCAGATATTATTTTTCATTTAGGGGAGTATTCACGGGTGGCTCCAAGCTTGCTAGAGCCTGATGTGGTTTGGGATTTAAATATTTCAGGCACAATGGCTGTGTTGGAGTTTTGGCGAAAGATTGGTTGTAAGTTGGTATATGCAGGTTCTTCTACCAAATTTGTGAATGATAATCGTGCAGCAGAAATAGCCGGTCGTGATCGAGCGCCTTACAATTTTGCTAAAGCCTTAAATTCTGAATTAGTTCACAATTACGGTCGTTGGTACAATCTGCCTTATTCGATTGCTTATTTTTATAATGTTTATGGTCCTCGAGAGCGCGCCGGTCAATACGAGGGTGCCTATGGGACAGTAGTAGAAACTTTTAGACAGTGTGCCTTGAGCAATGCTCCAGCAAAAATAAATGGTACTGGTGAACAGACTAGGGCCTTTACTCATGTGGCTGATACGGTATCGGCCCTGGTGCTGATAGCTCAAAAGGGCGAAGCAGATGAATACGCTATTAGTGCTGCAGAGGTCTACTCATTAAATCAGTTGGCTGATTTGTTTGGACTAAAAAAAGAATATGCTCCGTCCACAAAATCTAGTCGTTCCTCGGTGGCAGATGATACTACTAAGTTGGTGGCTTTAGGCTGGCAACAAGAATACAAATTATCTGAATACACAAAGCTTTGTTTAGAAGAAAAATAATTCTCCAACTCCAGTCTTGATTTTGTATGGAATAATTGTATAGTACTGAGGGTATTCCATTTCGTGGAGAGTGAGATGAATAAGGCTGAGAGTCATAACGCTTCAGTTATAGTGGGTGATGTACCGGTTTCCATTCAGGTTAAAAAAATGGAAAATGGTGAAAGGAGAACAATTCTTGTTTTTGAAAAAGGTTTGTCGGTAATAATAACTGAAGCTGTAAGCTGGGGTTCGGCCGAAGACTATCCATGGCAAGACGGTCATGTACATCATGGACTAACTGAGTCTTATACATTGATTTCAGGCTGGGCAATATTCCTGCAGGTACAAGAAGGTGGTTCGCTGATAAAGCGAACTCTGGATGTTCCGGGAGAAACCATTACATTTGAGCCTGGAGTACCACACAAAGTCTTGCTCGGACCAGCGGCAGTGATAAGTACACACAAGTTTGGTCAGGGTGTGCCCAATCCTGATAGAAAGAATAATGACTGGTGGCCCGCGGATGATTTGTTTCCGCAGGAACTGCTGAGTCTGGTTCCTGGCTCTGAGTAAATATTGAGCATAATGTATGTCGACCTTTCGGGGTCGACTTTTTTTTGTATAATGAGGGGTAATGTTACCTAAAAAAATATTGGTGTTTTCGCTAGCTTATTATCCTAGTTATGTTTCTGGGGCAGAAGCAGCTATTAAAGAAATTACTGACCGCATAGATAAGTCAGAATACGAATTCCATGTCGTGACACACTTGTTTGAAAAAAAAGCACTAAGAACCGAGGAAATTGATAGTGTGACAGTACATCGAGTTGGTTTTGGTGGAGCGTATTTGTCCAAAATTCTGTTTGTGCCAATGGCAGCTTGGAAGGCTAGGCAATTACACAAGGAGCAAAACTTTTCTGGTATGTGGGCTATGATGACATACATGCTCATGCCTCTAACTTTAGCTCGTTGGCTAGGAGTAAAAATTCCATACGTACTTACTCTGCAAGATGGCGATGACTATAAGAAAGTATTTAAGCGGTGGTTTATTCAGCCAGCTATACCTTTGATAGACAGCGGTTTTAAAAATGCACGAGTAATCCAAGTTATTTCTGAATATCTTGGAACGTGGCCAGAAAAAAGGGGGTACAGTGGTGAAGTGGTTATGATTAGGAACGGAGCAAATCCAAAAAATTTCACACAGTTTTATTCTGATGATGTGCTACAGAAAACCAAGGAAGACTTAGGGAAAAAGCCAGAAGATGTATATTTATTTATCGCTGCTCGCTTGGTTTACCAAAAAGGAATAGACAATATTATAAAAGCCTTACCGCTTTTGCCAGATAGAGTTAAGTTTTTGATTGCTGGCGATGGTGAAGATAGGGAGATGTTAGAAAATCTGACCAAGGAATTAGGGGTTGAAGACAGAGTTGTTTTCTTAGGTGCTTTAGAGCGCGATGATGTGCCGAAGTATCGAAACACTATCGTGTCTGATATCTTTGTGCATCCTAGTCGGTCTGAAGGTTTGGGTAATTCAGTTTTGTCTGCGATGGCAGCAAGACTGCCTGTTGTTGCAACTCAAGTAGGTGGCTTGGCGGATTTTATTTTTGATGAAAATATAAACGTTGGTCGAGAGACTACGGCATGGGCTGTTGAGCCAGATCAACCAAAACAGATTGCAGCGGCTGTAACTGAAATTATGAATGATAAAGAGAAAGTCTCTAGAGTTACCGAGAACGCTCGTCATATGATTGAGCAAGAGTATCATTGGGATAGGGTGGCCGCAGATATGAAAAGTAAAGTGTTCAGTAAATTAAGCTAATTGTCATGGATCTGTATCAAACAGCACTCAATATTGCGACAGTCGCACACAAGGAGCAAATCAGAAAACACAATGGCTCACCGTATGTCGTGCATCCGATTATGGTGGCACGCTACTTGGAGCAGGCAGGTTTTAAAGAGGAGGTGGTTGCGGCTGGATTAGTACATGATGTCTTAGAAGACACTGATTTTAGTGAAGCTGACTTACGGGAAGCATTGGGTAGCGAAGTGGTAGAGATGGTTCTAGCTGTGTCTGAAGATAAGAATCTCGTCTGGGAAGAAAGAAAAGAAAAATACGTCGAAAGTGTACTGTCTGCTTCAGAGTCTGTGTGGGCATTGTCGGTAGCTGATAAAATCCATAATGCTCAAGATTTTATTGAACATTATGCCATTAGTGGCCCGGCCGGTTGGCAAGTGTTTAATCGAGGTAAAGATAAAAAGATTTGGTTTGAGAGACTATTGCTGTCGCAATTGCAATTAGTTTGGCAGCATCCCTTGCTCGATCAATATGCTGCACTGGTCGATGAGTTAGAAAAACTATCTGATTAATGCAGATTGATTTGACGTCTTTTTTCGGACTCGCTACGTAGTGAGTCACGAACGCTTTTATATTTGTTTACAATTTCTTCGCTAACTCGTGTGTCCTGTATTTCGGCCTGTAGCACTTCATGCCAAAATTTCACTCGGGCTTTATTTAGCTCTAGTAAATCATCTGAGCTGTTTGGTAATGTCTTTACGTAGTAAGTAATGATTTCAATTAGTCTAAAGAGTCTCATTAGCTTGAGGGATTCGATTTCCTCAGGCGCACGATTGTCGATCATGTATTTTACAAGTAGTGATTCCAAATCTCGATTGTACAGGGTCATGAAATTCAGAAAACGAGCCCAGCTCTCGTGCTTATTTCCTAATTGAAGAGATGAGAAGTCTAAGAGGTAGAGGGTGTCGTCAACAATTCTGAAATTGTGGGGAACGAAATCAGTATGCGTAATAAAGCCGCAGTACTGTTCGATTCGCTCGAGTTGATTGTGGATTATTGTCTGTGTAGTAGTGGTGGTGACTAGTATATCAGCAGAAACATTACTTGATTTTAAGGTTTCAATAAATCCGTCGACTAACTTTTTATAGTCCAAACTATTTCGTATTCCAAATATGCCGGCGATGTTTTTGTAGTGTGTGGCGGTGGTTGCCCTGGCACCTTCTTGAATTTTAAAAGCTTGGAGTGCAAAATTAAATTGCTCTTCAAGTGATCGGTTTAAAAAAGTTTTGTCTTGAGGAATGAAATTTTGTATTGAAATATAAAAGCCAGCTTCACTAAGGTGGTCTCTTTCGATCGGTGCGTGAAAATCTAAATATGAAAAGTTTATATTCGATAGTGCTTGGCGACACTTTCTTTCGTGGGCTATTTCTTCCTTGCCGGCAGATTCTCTGGTGGCTTTGATAACCACATCTGTCCCGTCTTCATGCTTGCCAAGAAGTATCATTTTTTTACCCCCAGAGGTTGTAATGTTCTGCATTAAAAAACGCTCGCCCTCAGTATGAGG
>JAGQMJ010000021.1 GCA_020428685.1 Candidatus Kaiserbacteria bacterium | reverse complement strand
AGTCGGCGATGTAGACGGGAATCTCTTCGTTGTTGGCTGGGTTGATAGCTGTGATACCTTCTAGCTTCACACCAGTTTTTTCCTTCGTATCATCTAGGCGATCCATTTCTTTTTTGTTGGCCGCCTCCTTGATATAAGCTTCGACCTCAGACCAGTTCTCGATACTATCCTTGTGCTTCTGGACTAATTCATGTTCAGGCGCCAATACCATATAAGTCGCACCAAACAACGTATCAGGTCGAGTGGTAAAGACGGTGACAATTTCGCCAATAGACAGCTTAAAATCTATTTCTGCGCCTTCAGAGCGCCCTATCCAGTTGCGCTGAGCCTCCTTGATATGGTCTGGCCATTGCAAAGTATCCAAGTCTTTCAACATTCGGTCCGCGTAGGCACGAATATTCAAAACCCACTGCCGCATCGGTCTTTTTTCTACTACCGAATCACAGCGCTCACATGTTCCGTCACTTTCCAAGTCTTCGTTGGCCAAGCCGGTCTGGCAGCCAGGACACCAGTTGATTGGCTCATGACTTTCGTATGCCAAGCCTTTCTTAAAAAGCTGGATAAAAATCCACTGTGTCCATTTGTAGAATTCTGGGTCGGTTGTATTTACTTCTCTATCCCAGTCATAATCAAAGCCGAGGATTTCTAGCTGCTCCTTAAAGCGCGCCACGTTTTTCTCTACGGCCACCCGGGGATGAACTTTATTTTTTATTGCATAGTTTTCGGCCGGTAGTCCAAAAGCGTCAAAGCCCATTGGGTGAAGTACATTAAAGCCACTCATTCGCTTGAAGCGAGAGTAGATGTCAGTCGCGATGTAGCCCTTTGGATGACCAACGTGCAGTCCTTCTCCGGATGGATAAGGGAACATATCCAGTACGAAAGTTTTTGGCTTGGATGAATCCTCGGTGGTTTTGTACACTTCCTTGTCCTTCCACTCAGTTTGCCATTTTTTTTCTATAACTTCGTGATCAAATCGCCTATGCATATTGCCTATAATTTAATACTAAAACAGATTTACATTCTGCCATTGAATACGAGATGTGTAAAATTTGAAAACCCCACGGACGTTTTTTATCCGTAGGGTTTCTAATTTTATATACTTATTACTTATTCTCACAACCGATGACTGCGAAGTCAAATATTTCAAAACAACCATTGTTACTTATAGCAACGTACGAAATAACAAAAACACAGACCATGATCAAGAGCTTGAAGAAAAACCCTTCTGTTTTCCAGTACGGTGGCCTTATAGAGTTTTTAATTTCTACAACCGCAGTAGTAGACTCCTTAATTAAGCCTGTAAGTTCACTAAATAGTTTGTCCTGCTGCTGCTCAATTCTTACCAGTGTCTCATTAAGCTTTTTGTTTTCATCCATGAGCAATCTTACTTCTCATTCTTGAGACAAAACTAGTAAAGTTTTCTATATTACTGCTCATTCTTTTTAAAGTCTGTTCGGTCTCTTGTCTACTAGCATGTGTGACATCAGAGTAATGGGAAGTGTCTGCTTCGCAAACAGTTAAAGCACTAATATTTACAACATTCTGATTTGTTGTGTTTGGAAAAATAACTGAATGTGAATATGCCATAAACTAAAGGTTTAATTTTTAGAGCTTTTCTCCACTGTTTCCTTAATTACTTTTGAAATCTGTAATGCGTGCTCCTTGTCCACAAGTATGGTTTCAATAATCACCAATGGCTCTTTGTCACTTTTTCTATGTCCGAATTGAAGTACAACATCCTCATTTGCTAGCACATTCACCCCAACATTGCTACAAAATTTTGGTATTGTTTTTTCTGGAGAACCTGTTATTTCAACATTTATGTTTTCACTCATTAAGTTAATGTATCACTACTTCACTACCCTTTCAAAACAATATCTTCCTTCTGCATAGTTCCAATTGTCTGGATTGATGATGGTTGGAGTTTCAAATTCTTTTGTATATGGCCGGCTATAGTAGCTGTCTTGCTCTGATGATTTGCTGAAAGTTGCGCATAGCTCAAAGCCAGTTTCTGTAACTTCATAGCTATATTCATCTCTATTTTCCGGAGCTGTCGGCAATACCTGACTTTGATTTTGATACAAAGCCTCTAGATTTTCGGGTAGGTTGCCGTTTGTGGCGATATGCTCCTCGATTCTCCATTGAATACTTTGCAGGTCGTTTAGTTGTGTTTGGTCGAGTTTTTGAGATCGGTACTCTGTTGGAGTCGGTATTTGCATAAAGCCAACGATGACTGATGTCAGTACAATCACGCTCATTAGTGTCGCAAATATTATTGACTGTTTTTCATTTTGCACCCAGTAGCCTTTGGCATCTTTGGCGTAGTAGTAGAAAGCTCCACCAATTACAACCAAAACTGCTAATGCCTTGAGAACAAATCTTTGAGTGATGTCACCTTCTAGAAAACTAATCATCACAGCTACCAGGTCGCCAAGCAATACTGCTCCACCAACCACGAGCGATAGATAGATAAGCCATTTGGTTAGACTCAAGTAATGATTGTCAGAATTTTGGCGGCGGTTTTGGTTTACTATTCTGGTGAGATAAATGTAAGTTGGGAAAAATACCACCACAATCGCTATTCCAATCCGAACACTGCCGGCAGCACTCTCTGCTTCCCATGCACCAGCCGCAGCGTCTGGAAAAGCTAGGTTTATAATTCCAAAAATAAGTACCAATAAAAAGCTGAGTGATAAATAAAGGCTACCGAGCGAGCCGAGCTGTAGAGCAAAATGCTTTGCTGTTTGATTTTCCATATACTTTTAATACTATTCCTTTTACTAAAGAGTTGCAAAGTATTTTTAATATTCAAAAAGCGGCTGACTGCGTCAGCCGCTTGCGAGAGGATTAAACGCTCTCTTGGAGCCACTTGGCTCCTTCTGATAGTGTCGAGATGTTGTAAGGTAGTCCACCTTCTTTATAAGTGGTGCAAAGATCTGGCTCATCAGCTTCGAGGACAATTTTCCGACCGCCATCTTCCAAATAAAGCTCAGCGGCGCCTCCATTGTTGATGAATCTTCGAATAATCTCACCTTCACACTGGATTTGACTTGTTACCAATTCAATCAGTGCTATAAGGGTTGGCGGTGGTACTTTCGGATCTTTGAGAAAGTCAGCGACTTCCTTAATGTTACCTTTGTTTGCCTCCAGCTGCCCATAATAGCGAATTGTATTCATTGGACCAAGGAAAAGTGTTGTGTCTGTCACTAGTACAAAGCGGCGGCCTATCCAAAAATACATACCGACCAGAGTATTCTTGGTCACATACTCACTCCCACTGAGAGCTTCCTTCATTTCGTAAACTGGGTTGGCTACTAGCGTGCTATCGGTCATGCTCTACTCCTGTAAAAATAACGATTCCGCTAAGACAATACAACTATTTCTGGAAACGTCAATGAAAAGAGTCTGGACAACTCATTTTAGGGTTATTGATTTAATATTTTCGTGAATCAAAGTATAATGTCTTTATGAAACAGGAAGAAATTAAAAACGCACCAAAATTGTTTTGTGAAAGCATTAATGTTGCTTTTACGCCAGAGTATTTTGTTATTGGTCTTACGTCGGGAAGCCAGGGTACTTTGTATTCACTTACTCCTCAACACACCAAGCGTCTCCAGCAATACTTGACTCATCAGATTAGTGAATTTGAGCAGAAGAATGGAGAGATTAAAGCTGAGTGGAACCCAAATGTGGTGAGTCCGGTCCAAAGGGCGAATCCACCAAGTGAATTGAGTTAGTTGATAAAAATTAACACCGCCTAGGGGCGGTGTTTTTTGTGAAGTTAGGTGCAGAGGCAGAGCGGATTTTGTTTGATTCGTGACTCAAACAGCTGCAGCCACCTTTCAGGATCAGACCACCTCTGGTGGAATTCATCGAGGGCTGTTCCGTAAAGGCTTGAGGCGACGTCTGACAACTCCTCCTCAGTCCAGTCCTCAATATATTGGTATGGGCTGTTGCTACTAGACCAGCTCGTGAAAGAAGTGACCAGAATTCGCCTAACGTTGGCACTAAAGAATTCAGCTTGAAACGGGAACGGCATGACAAGAGAACCGCTTTCCTTGTGATAACGCATTGAGACGCGTGCGTTTTGATGAGGAATCTTTGTCATGGCGATAAGTGCAGCACGAACCATCTCTGTTCGCAGTGGCCCGATAGGCTCTGATGCGGCTGTGCCTGACTTAATCGGTAGCTCAAGCATAGAGCTTTCCATCGGAGTTTCTGTTGGCCGGTGTCCATCTGAGCTGTTGTTGGACCACAGCCAAGATGCTGTCTGTGCAAAAATTACTTTACCCACGGGGGTCTCCTAAGAACGGTTAATTTAACTAGATTAAAAGTAACCCACAAATGTAACTTTGTCTAGGGTTGGTGGTTGGGGCTGGAAAAGACGGGGCGGCCGAAGGCCGCCCCGTCTTTTCCTTTCACTTTACTCACCCTTCTTGATCTACGAATGCATGAATTCAATCACATCTCCGTCTTGCACGATATATTCCTTACCTTCTGTTCGTAACTTTCCTTGTTCACGTGCAGCTGCCTTTGAACCAGTTTTTACTAAGTCTTCAAAGGTTACTACTTGTGCGCGAATGTACTTTGTTTGAAAGTCAGTATGGATTGCTGCTCCAGCTTCAGGCCCGGTGCTACCAATCGGTACTGTCCAAGCTCGAGTTTCTTTTTCTCCAGTGGTGAAATAGCTCATCAATCCAAGGCGGTGGTAGCAAGCTCGTATCAAAGACTCTACTCCACTCCCCTGCGCTCCATATTCACGCCGAAATTCATTTTTCTCATCATCATTCAAATCCTTGAGTTCATGTTCCATTCCAGCATCAACAATCACGTATCCAGAATTCGTCTTTTCAAAGAATTCCAAAAGTTCATTCCAGCGATCATCGTTATGTTCGTCCAAGTTGAAGGAGTCCTGTTTCTTGTTACATACGTACAAGAATTGCTTCATGGTCAAAAGATGTAATCCTTTCACAAGCTTCTTTTCCTCGGCCGTCATTTCTAGACTATTGGCCAAAAAGCCTTGGTCTAGATGCGGAAGTAGTCTGTCGATAATAGCCTTTTCTGCTATGGCAGATTTGTCTCCACGCTTGATATCTCGCTCTAGGTTTGAACCACGCTTGCTTAGAGTTTCTGCGTCGGCCATGATCAGCTCGAGATTGATGACTTCGATATCGCCCAGCGGATCAACTCCCCCAGATACATGGTGAATGTCACTATCTTCAAAAATACGTACCACTTCTGCAATCATGTCGGTCTCACGAATATTAGCAAGAAACTTATTTCCCAAACCTTCACCAGCTGATGCGCCCTTTACTAGCCCAGCAATATCCACAAATTCTATGATGGCAGGAAGAGTGGCTTCGGAGCCTGAGATGTCGGCGAGCGTAGCGAGCCGACTGTCTGGCACAGCTACTACACCCACCGATGGGTCGATGGTGCAAAATGGATAATTCTCCATTGGTACAGAGTTCTTGGTTAGAGCGTTAAATAGTGTTGATTTTCCTACGTTTGGCAAACCAACGATTCCGACTGATAGTGACATAGATTTTGATAATTAATAAAACGATAGAAATGTCCGTGGACATGTGCGGCTAGACTAACAGAAGCGGCTAAAGTTTCAAGCTATTTAGAATGGAAGAAAGCCTTGGTTGTACTCACAGAAAATAATATCCGACTCGTCTTTATTCAAAATGTCAGCAAAAACCTTCTTTGTGTCCTTTCTACCGCCAAGAGAATCAACCAGTCCTGCATCAACTGCTTTCAACCCTGGCATGGTCGATCCGTCGGCTAGCTCCTCAACCACAGAAACTTCTAGATTTCTGTAATCTGCCACAATTCTTACGAATTCATCATGAACGATTTGCAAATCCTCTAGAAACATTTCCTTTTCTTCCTCGGTAATTGGTCGATTGGGCGAGCCGGCGTCCTTGAACTTTCCGGTTGTGAGTTGAACGTAAGTAAGTCCTTCTTCTTTGTTCTTCTCAGACTCTTCAAGATAGGACATGGTTACGCCAATGCTTCCGACATCTGACATAGGGGAAGCTATGAGGTAGTCTGTCGCCGCTGCGACCATGTATCCACCTGACGCGGCCATGTCTCCGACCAGTCCGACGACCGGCAGTGAGCTAGACTTGAGCCTGTCTGCTATCCGTGCAGAGGCTACGGGGGTGCCGCCAGGGGAATTTATTTCAACCAGCACCGCTTCAATTCCTGCCTCGTCCTCAACCAAATCCATGTATGACTCGATTGTCTCGGGAGTCACTACCAGCTCAAACCCACCAAGACCGTGAAAAGGCAAAATCGCACCTTCAATTGGTAGGACTGCGACATTACAGCTGCCGTCACCAACCCCAGACTCAACTTCATAAAGTGCAGATATAGAGATGATTACAACTACAATGGTCAGAACAATGACAACAGAGCGCATTATGACGTCAGCCGTCTCACGTAAAAAGGATTTTTGCATAATAAAGATATCTTAGCATGTAGAGTATGGAATCGACGTGCTTAGTTGGAATAAAAAAAGCGCACCCTGTATGGATGCGCTATGTGGTGAGGAGCTGCATAGCAATCTCCTCACCGGTTTGAACACTTAACCTTGAATTCCACTCGTTCTCGCTGAAAGCCGGAACGTGCTGGCTGACCAGAGACACGAGCCGTAACACCAGCTTGACCACCGATGCGGCAAGGCGGGATTTCGATGTTGTCCATTCGCCAGTTTGCCACAGCCAGTGCTACGCCAGGTATGTCGCTTTCTACATACCCCCTGTGTCCACGATTGATGGGTACACGGCCATACTGCCGATCCTTTCGAGCCTGTTCTTCCCGCTTGTACTTTTGAAAGCGAGTTTCATAGCGCCGCGGCTGGCGATAATTGCTATTACCGTGATTCCAGCGTGACTCCTCAACACCCCTGCTGCCAAAGCTGACAGCGTAGTTCTCCTTCTGTCCGCTGTGGGACGTCGGGACAGCCTTACGGGTCGGGCGAATCGGCTGACCCGCTTCACTGCCACGGTTGCCAGATTTGACACAATCTACTCGTTTGGTACCACCAGCACCAAATGAGTAGTCGATACGGCGGTTCTGGTCGCGCACATCTGCTACAGTGCTACCAGAGACTCGTTCATTGACTGGCGTATACCCAGATGGACACGGGTTTGTGTCCACAACATCCTGGATGGCGGGCTCTGCATAGCGCTTGAAATCTGCGCCACGTTGACGGACTTCGGGCATGCCAAAGTTTGCGTGACTGGCACAGCCGGTCACGCAAATGGCGGCTGCCAAGGCAAAGATTATTTTGAGCATGTTGCTCTCCTTTCAAGTTCAGAATTAGGTTTTGTGGTACAAATTCACTGTAAATATTATACACTAAAATAGCAAATAGTCAATGAATTTGCTGAGCTAGACGCCTGATTTTCCGTGGACTTCGACGTCTTTCATCCACTTGTTTCTCACTTTGTCGTCTACTCTTTCACATGGGCCAAAGGTTGTGACCTGGGTTTTGATTCCGGCGAATTCTAGAATTCCGTACTGGATTTCGTTGGTGTAATCCCCAAATTGCCACCAAGTCTTGAATGGACTATGAGAACCAGAAAGTACATACACTCGAGCTGTCTTGCCCACCAGGTGCTTTTCGATTTTCTTGGTTTGCTTGTTGAAGTTAAAAGCAAAGCCAGGTAGCCAGAAGCGGTCAAACAATCCCTTTAACAAAGCTGGCATGGTACACCACCAGTTTGGATAACCAAGTACAACGTGGTCGCATTCGCGGATAGCGTCTTGAAGCATTACAAGGTCAGGCTCAAGGTGTTGAATTTCTTTGTAGCCTTTGTGCAGGATTGGGTCAAACTGCATATCGCCAAGATTGAAACGTCGTACTTCGTGACCAGCGTCTTCGGCGGCTGCTTGGTAGTGGTCCAAAACTCCACCAGTGAATGTGTCAGCATCTGGGTGGCCACAGATAATGACAATCTTTTTTGGTTGTTGCATATGAGTATATTGTACGTCAAAGGGCGCGGCCTTCGGCCGCGCCCTGTTGATTAACTCACCCCTAGTTTCTAATTGTTCCGTTCGGGTTGAATTGTCCTGCTGCTCCCATTTGCATCTTCATTAGTTTTTCTTTCATTTCTGGGCTCATGACAGCCATGATTTCCTTTTGATACTTTGGCAAAACTTTTGTGGCCGCTGCCATTTGGTTGTTACCATTGGCTTTTAGCTCAGCTTGCATTTCCTTGGCAATTTTTTCAAATAGCGCTGGATCTTTCTCAAGCATCTCCATAATCATCTTCTGCTGATCCTCTGGTACATTTTTCATCTGCGACTGAAGAATCTTCTTCATCGCGAAATTTTTCATTTTTCCAAACATATGTGCAAGATTGTAACATACCGTGCGTAGTAAGGGCATGGATAGTTTTACTATGGACAAAACGTGTATTTTATGGTACTTTCCTTCGACTTAACATTTTAATGAATTATATGCAGATATTACAAAATCTACGCCCATGGCTCGCCAATAAATACGTTCGTATCGCACTCGCGGTGCTGGTTGCAGCCTTATTAATAAGCTTATTTCAGTCAGACTCAGACAATGATGCTGATTCCAACAACTCTGACATCAAGACAATTGTAAGTGTTACTACCCCGGCTCAGTATGCTGGTCAACAGTCACTCTCGCTACTTGGTAATGTAAGAGCTTTCTCAGAAGCAGAAATTACAACTGAAAAATCAGGTCAAGTAACTAGCGTACCGGTAAAGCTTGGTCAAAAGGTTTTGTCTGGACAAGTAATTGCAACGATTGAAAACGCCTCAGAACGAGCAGCTGTACTGCAAGCTGAAGGAGTTTACGATGCAGCAGTAGCAAGTGCTGCTCAAAATGGTCTTAGTGTAGAGCAGGCCGAAACCGCCCTCATCAAGGAAAAGAGTGCTGCTGTCTCAGTGCTCAAGTCTGCATACAACACAACCAACGGCGTGATTGTAAATAACATAGATTCATTTTTCTCTGCTCCAAACACAAGTCTTCCTGGACTAAGGATTGATGGCCGTGGCAATACCGCACAGCTAAATTCTGAACGAATTGCGTTTCAGTCTATTCTCTCAGACTGGAACATACGAGTCCAAAGTATAAACACTAACTCAAACCTTGAGTCGGAACTCAGCTTTGCAGATCAAAACGTCCAAAGAACAATTGTATTTATTGATACTTTTATTTCAGTTTTTAATCAGCAAAAAGATTCTAGTAGATACAGTGAGTCAGAACTACAGTCTTTCAGCGCAACTTTTACCAATCTTCGCTCAACCCTGATAGGAGTTCAATCTTCAATTGATTCTGCTGAAAGTTCACTAAAGACCTCATACGAAAATCTAGAACGAGCAAAGTTGTCTGCGAGTGGTAGTGTTTCCTCAGCTTCAGATGCGCAAGTAAAGCAAGCGCTTGGCTCTCTTCGAGCAGCGCAGGCCAATCTAGCGAAAACGATTCTTCGCTCCCCTGTTGGCGGAACTGTCAATTCACTAAATGTCCGAACTGGTGACTTTATCAATTCGTTTTCACCTGTTGCAGTTGTAGCAAATAACAACGCACTAGAGGTTGTGACACATCTATCTGATTCTGAAAAATCATTTCTATCTGAAGGAGATAAGGTTGTGGTTGAAGGACAGTATGAAGGATATGTGACGCAGATCGCCCCAGCAGTAAACTCACTCACTAGAAAAACCGAAGTAAGAATCGCAGTCGAAAGTAGTGAAATTGTAAACGGAGATACAGTAAGAGTGACAAAGGATTTAGAAGCAAGCACTGAGAAGGACTCTAAGATTCAAGTCCCTCTAACTGCAGTGAAATTTGAACGTGAAAATGGCTCAATCTTTGCAGTTGTAGATGGAAAATTAGTTGCAAAAACAGTTGTAACCGGAAAAGTGCTTGGCGGTTCTGTGGAGATTACTGAGGGAATCTCAGCAACAGATGAGTTCGTCACTGATGCTCGAGGCTTAGTAGCTGGAGAAGAAGTTGAGATTAAATAATTATGTGGGAATTTTTCATTAAAAATAGCCGCTTCGCTTACCTCTTTCTAATTGCTCTAATTGGAATTGGTAGCTACAGCTTGGCTGTAATTCCAAAAGAATCCGCACCGGAAGTAGTTATTCCGGTTGGAGTTGTTTCTACTATCTTGCCGGGCGCCCCTGCGGCTGACGTTGAGTCTTTAGTGACCAACGAAATCGAACGCGGGTTGGCAAGCCTTGAAAACGTTAAGAAAATCACCTCTAGTTCACGTGAGGGTTTTTCTAGTATTGTGGTTGAGTTTGACGCTGACGCTGATTTGGACAAGTCAATTTTAGATCTGAAGGATGAAGTGGACAAGATTAAGCCAGACCTACCAGACGATGCTGAGGATCCGGCTGTGTCCGAAATCAACTTCGTTGACCAGCCGATTCTAACCATTGCAATTTCTGGTGAGTTGTCTGATTTTGCTCTGACTGAATTGTCTAATGAAGTTGAGAAAGAGATTGAAACAATTGCCGGAGTTTCTCGGGTTGAAATATCTGGTGTCCGTGACCGAGAAGTAACAGTGATTGTAAATCAGGAATCATTGCAGCGATACGATATTTCTCTCAATGAAGTGACAAGCGCAATCCAAACCGCCAATCTTACCTTCCCGATTGGTCAGATTGTTAATGATGGAGTGTCGTACAACGTTGCTTTTGAGGGCGATGTGAAAGATAGTTCACAAATCAAAAATATTGGAGTGGCGACTCGTGGCAATCAGCCTGTCTTCATTAAAGACATTGCTATTGTAGAAGATGGTCTTGCGCCGGCTAGCTCCCTATCTCGACTGAGTGTCGAAGGAAGTCCGTCTTTGAACTCTATAGCGTTCAATGTCTACAAACAGTCTGGTGGTGACATTACCAAGATAACAGCTGCAGTTAATGAAAGAATTGATGAGCTAAAGGGTCAGCATCAGCTTTTGGATGGCATCACGAGCGTTACTGTGCTTGACGCCGGAAACGATATCAAGACTGACTTGGTTAGACTTTCTAGTTCAGGATTTCAGACAGTTACTTTGGTGGTACTCCTGCTCATTTTTGCGATCGGGTGGCGTGAAGGTCTTCTGGCTGGACTAGCAATCCCCCTTTCGTTTTTGTTTGGATTTATCGGTCTTTATATGTCCGGCAACACTATCAACTTCCTGAGTTTGTTCTCACTAATTCTTGGTATCGGTATCTTGGTTGACTCGGCAATTGTGATGATTGAAGGGATCAATCGAAAGATGAAAGATAATCCAACGATTGATAAGCGTGAGGCGGCTATTTCCGCTATTAAAGAATTCTCTTCGCCATTGATTTCTGGAACACTGACGACTGTGTCGATGTTTGTTGGTTTGTTCATCGTTTCTGGCGTAACTGGGCAGTTTATTGCCAGCATTCCATTTACTTTAATCTTCCTCCTATTCGCCTCACTCTTTGTGTCTTTGGCTATCTTGCCTTTGATTGCATCTGGCTTTTTGCACAGACGAAATACGAGTCAGTTTGAAGAGAAGCAGGTAGCTTATGCTCACAGACTTGAGTCATGGTATCGAGCCAAGCTCAAGGTGTACATCGATAGTGAAACTAGACAGAATAAGTTTTTGTCGTTGATATTTGCGACTTTGATATTCGCAATCTTCCTACCCATCAACGTCTTCGCCGGAGCTTTTGCAGGGCCGCTGGTTTACTTTGCTAGCCTGAAGTCATACGCATGGCAAGCCAAAAGAAGCTGGAGTGAAATGAAGCGAAACTTTGCCTTTCTACCGATGGTAGGAGTTTCCATCGCGCTGGCTGTGTTTGTTGCTGGGGTAATCTTCCCGTCTACAAGCTTAGTGAAAGTAATTTTCTTTGATCAAAGCGATGTTGATTATTTGATAGTCGAAATTGAGGAGCCAGAAGGAACGACCAAGGATGTTACCGATATTTCTGTCCGTCGAGTAGAAGAAATTCTTTACGATGAATCTGAAATTGATTCTTTCACCGTAACTGTCGGAAGTGGAAGTCAGTTCGGTGCTGGAGGTACAGGTGAAAAGCTGGCCAACTTATTTATCAATCTAGATAAAGAGCGAGAGCGAACCAGTAGTGAAATCGTAGACGATTTGCGTGAGAAATTCTTGATTTTAGACGATATTAAAGTAACGGTGAACCAACCAAGTGACGGCCCTCCTACCGGCGCTGCGATTATTGTGAAGTTCTTAGGTGACGATTTGACCGAGATAACTACTCTAGCCAATCAGTCTGCACAGATTTTTAGACATAATCCAAATACTGTTAACGTCAGTGCTAGCACCAACAATAACAGTACAGAATTTGTCCTTGAACTCGATAGAGACAGAGCTACTGCGCTTGGTTTGAGTCCGTTTGCGATTTCTCAAATAGCTCGCACTGCTCTCTACGGCACAAAAGCAACTTCTTTGACTACTCTAAATGAAGATATAGATGTGGTTGTAAAGCTAAATCTGGACAATGACAACGACACAACGAGCGATACTTCAAATATTACTAGCATCAATGCATTGAGTGAGATTTCAATTCCAACTCAGTCTGGGAGCGTGCCTCTGTCGAGCCTGGTTTCTGTTTCGCTCCGTGAATCTAGCTCTGTTATCAACCATGAAGATGGAAAGAGAGTGGTGAGTGTAACAGCCGATGTGGCCGAGGGAGGTAATGCTCGTGACGTACAAGCTGAAGTGCTAGCGCATATAGAATCAGAACTAGATATACCAAGTGATGTCATTATCAGTACTGGCGGTGGAGAAACCGATGAATCCAACAAGGCATTTATGGAAATGTTTTTGGCTTTAATTGTCGGTATTGGTTTGATGGTAGGTATTCTTACTCTTCAGTTCAATTCTTATTTGCACATGCGTTATGTGCTGTCGATTCTTCCCTACTCTTTGATTGGTATAATGTTTGGTTTGGCAATTACACAAAATACATTATCGTTCCCTTCAATGATG